>JBIJDI010000278.1:0-4147 GCA_044344235.1 Sulfuritalea sp.
GTCGGGGTTGGGCCATACCGGGCGACCGGCGGCGAGATGGGCGCCGCGCTGGGTTGCACTGCGCCCGACAAAGAACTTGGCGAAGTCGCCGGGGCCGGCGGTCGCCATGTCGAGAATCTTCGGCTGTCCCGGGCGAATCTCCGGACCGCACCCCCAGTAGAGCAGCATGCGCCCCTTGGGCTTTTCCGGCTCCTCGTGCCTGACATCCTCCTCATCGCGGGGCGGCGGCGGGGCATTCTTCGGGGTCTTCAATTCCAGGGCCGGGCTCATGAAACCCTCCGGTATCGCCTGCTGCGCCTCTTCCAGATTGGGATTGGCGCGGCTGCGAACTGTCACATCCACCCAGCGCCCGGCGCTCATGCTGCGGGTGTTGCCGAAACTGTTCGAGCCGACACCCGTCTTGCCGCCGAACATGCCGCCGAGGGCGCTCATCGGGCTGCCGCCCATGCCACCCATTGGCATGCCCATCCCGGAAAATGTCGCGATGTCGATCCAGGCCTGCGCTTCGGGCGGCGCTGCGCTCTGCGCGGAAACGGCTGTCGGGATGGTGAGAAAGACCGAGAAAACGGCCGCGGCCGCTACATGGGCCTTACCTGACGCTGGCTGCATGATGTGTCCTCCGTATGTCGGAGGAATGATACTACCGGCGGATCGGAAGAGGCAAAGGCCCCGTTCAGCGGCTCGCCGCGACCAGATCGACCGTCTTGGTGAACACCTCTTCCAGCATTTCGCGGGCCTTGCCGAAATCGAGCACGGCTTCCTCGTAGGCATCGCGCGCCAAGGTATAGGCCTCGACCCGCTCGACATTGATGCCCTCTTCATGAAGGCACCGGTACAGCACCTGGCATTCTTCGAACAGGCGATCCGCCAGCAGGCGGCGGCGCATGTAGATGCGCGCGCCCTCCTGCGGCCACGGGCTCATCTCGGCGTAGTCCGGCACATGGTCCCGGCGCAGGGTCGCGAAATCGCCCTTCAGCAACTGCCACATGCCGGCCCAGTCGGGCGCGGCATCGCCGAAGGGCGTGTAGCCGAAGCGCTTGAGCTCGGCAATCTCGCCGTCGATCAATTGCTGGGGCGAAGACAACATGGCTGTCAGGCCGCCAGTTCTTCGGCTTCGTAGCCCATGCGCATGTCGTAGTCGGCTTCGATGCCCTGAGGCACGACCAGGCCGATTTCCTTGAGGCGGGAATCGAGCAGTTCCATGTATTCGGCCTGCAGTTCTTCCGGCTTCTTCACCTTGATGCCGTATTCGTAATAGATATCGAACATCTGCGATTTCTTGTCGCCGGCGGACGGACGGCCATAAAAGCCGAGACCCATCTGCATGAATTTTGGAATCCGCGCCTGCATGAATTCGCGCGTCTTCTCGCCGCCGAACTCGATGCAGCGCTTGGAGGCCCATACGCCGAAAGCGAGGTGGCCGTACTCCTCCTTGTGGATGCGCACATTCACGCGCGCCCAGGGCAGGTAGGAACAATCGCGATACTGGCCGAGGAAGGCCACCGCGGCCGGCGTGACGACGGTCGAGAACAGGGCGACGTCCTCCCAGCATTCGAAGAACTTCGACCAGTTCTCCTTGCGAAAGCCGTTGATGACGTTGACCTTCTTCGGATCGGGATTGTCGGGGTTGTGGGAAAGCTCGTAGAGGCGGGCATCGACGTCGACGCCCAGTTCCTTCAGCAGGTTCCAGACGTAAAAGCCGTGGCCCATTTCCTCGAACACTTTCTTGGAGAGGCGATAGGCCTCTTCCGGACGCGTGGCATAGCGATGGTTCTCGGCCACGCGCTGGGCACCGGCGTATTCGGAATCCGCCTGGAAACACATCAGGTTGATCAGAGCCTTTTTGTAGTCATCGGGCAGCTCGTCGCCTTTGTCGTAAGTCTTGAACGTCCTCATTTCAGCTCTCCAGATAGCGCTAACAGGGGGTCTCGCGGACACGAAGGAATCCCATGCAATGAGACCCGATTCACGCCTGCAAGTTTTTTATTGCGATACATTGTTATTTCTTTTATGGAATAATAATGTATCACTTAAATGCTGTCAATTTCTTTTTTAAATATCAACCAATAATTTCTTACCTATTGTTTTATTGGTCTTTTATTACCTTCCAGACTTTTCCGTAATATATCAAGGCAAGCGCGGCATCAGAATAATGGATGACGTGTTACATAACCACAACCACAGTGGTATCATTTGAACCACCTGCTTCGAGGTCTGCACACGCAATGAAAAGCCGCTTCATCCAGCAATGGCTGGATGCATTTCTGGTCGAGCACACGCTGCGCGCCAACTCGCTGATCATCACCGTCTATGGCGATGCGATCGCCCCTCATGGTGGCACCGTCTGGCTGGGCAGTTTCATCAAACTGGTCGAAGCGCTGGGCATGAACTCGCGCATGGTGCGCACCAGCGTGTTCCGTCTCTCGAAGGAAAAATGGCTGGTCTCCGAGCAGATCGGGCGCAAGAGCTATTACAGCCTGACCGCGACCGGTCGGCGGCGCTTCGAGCACGCCTACCGGCGCATCTACGATGATCCGCGCCAGCAATGGGATGGCGACTGGCAAGTGGTGTTCATCGGCGGCGGAATGCTGCCCCCCTCGCAACGTGACGTGCTGCGCCGCGAGCTGCTGTGGGAAGGCTTTGGCGTCATAGCCCCGGGCGTGCTGGCACATCCCTACGCCAACAACGAATCGGTGCTCGACATCCTGCAGGGCACGGGCACTCATGACAAGGTGGTGGTAATACAGGGCCGCACACTGGGTGCCCTGTCCAGCCGCCCCTTGCAGGAACTGGTGCGCGAATGCTGGAATCTCGACGCCATTGCGGAGGACTACAAGCGTTTCTGCGACAGCTTCCGCCCCGTGGCCCGCGCCATCAAAACCGCTCGCGAACTCGATCCGGAGCAGGCCTTCTGCGTACGCACCCTGCTGATCCACGAATTCCGCCGCGTTCAATTGCGTGATCCGCAACTGCCCCGGCAACTGCTGTCCAACGACTGGCCCGGCGATGTCGCCCGTCAGATCTGCGGCGAGATCTACCTGCTGACGCGGCAACAGGCCGAGCGCCACCTGACCAACGTTCTGCAAACGGCCGACGGACCGTTACCGGACGCTGCCGGCTATTTCCAGCGTCGCTTCAGCGGCGCGAGCGTGAGCGACATCGAGGAAGAAGCATGAGCCAGCCCCCCATCCATATCGGCATTGTGGGCGCCGGTCCCTCGGGCTGCTATGTCGCCGATGCCCTCGGGCGCAAACTGCCGGGCGCCCGCATCGACATTTTCGACCGCCTGCCCACCCCCTTCGGCCTGGTACGCGGTGGCGTCGCGCCAGACCATCAGGGCACCAAGAACATCGCGCGTCAGTTCGAACGCACCCTGGGCAAAGAGGGTGTGCGCTTTCTCGGCAACGTCGCCATCGGCCGTGACATTTCCTACGAAGAACTCAAGGCCGCCTATGACGTGCTCGTCATCACCATCGGTGCGCTGGAAGATCGCCGTCTCGGCATCCCCGGCGAGGACCTCGACGCGGTATATGGCTCGGGACGGTTCGTGGCCTGGTACAACGGCATTCCCGACGCCCGCGAGCTCGAGCCGACGCTCGATGGCAAGTCGATCGCGATCATCGGCAACGGCAATGTCGCACTCGACATTGCCCGTCTTCTGGGAAAAACGCCCGACGAACTGGCGACCTCGGATTTGTGCGCCCATGCGCGCACGGCCTTCGCGGCGGCCCCGGTCGAAGATATCTGGCTGATCGGTCGCCGCGGGCCGTGCGAGGCGAGCTTCACCACCGCCGAGTTGGCGGAGTTTGGCGAATTGTCGCGCGTGGCAACGCACGTCGAGGGCTCACAGTTGCCCGATACCCTGCCCGATGGCATGGCGGACGAGCCGCGCAAACTGGCCGAGAAGAATCTCGAGGTGCTGCGTAACTATGCCGTACGCGGCGCACAAGGCGACCGGCCGGTACGCATCCACTTTGTGTTCAATGCGGCGCCGGTGGCAATACTGGGTGAATCCCGCGCGCGCGAACTGGTGCTGGAAAGAACCCGCAGCGAAAACGGCCAGACGATCCGCGGTGGAGAAACCTTCGTCATTCCGGCCGATACGATCATCTCGGCCATCGGCTATCGCAGCGCGCCTTTCCCCGGC
>JBIJDI010000024.1:0-14103 GCA_044344235.1 Sulfuritalea sp.
GGCTTAGGTGTTCCGGAGTGCCGATAACGCGCCCCAAGTTTACTTGAGAACGAATCAATGGATCTGCAAATTGCCCTCCTGCTAAGCCAGGACGGGATTACCAATGGTGCCATCTACGCGCTGCTTTCACTGGCGCTGGTGCTGGTATTCGCCGTTACCCGCGTCATCTTCATTCCGCAGGGCGAGTTTGTCGCCTTTGGCGCGCTGACTCTGGCCAGCTTTCAGGCGGGCAAGACGCCGGGTACGCTTTGGTTGCTGATAGGGGCCGGAGTACTGGTGGCGCTTGTCGACATCACAATCGCGACGCGGGCCGGAACGTTCAGGCGAATTCCGCAGATCGTAGGTTGGAATCTGGTTTACCCGGCGCTCGCGGCCGCCGCAGTATTCCTTCTCAAGCCGGGCGAGCTTCCGCTCCTGGCCCAAATCGCACTCGCCTTGGCCCTGGTTGTCCCGCTGGGACCCATGATGTATCGTCTGGCTTATCAGCCGCTGGCAGAGGCCAGCGTATTGGTGCTGCTGATTGTTTCGGTGGCCGTGCATCTGGCTTTGGTGGGTCTCGGTTTGTTGTTCTTCGGCGCAGAAGGCTCGCGCACATCGGCTTTTTCGGAAGCCAGCTTTGACTTGGGCGTGGTGAAAGTGAATGGCCAGACGCTGTGGGTGGTGGGCGCCAGCTTCCTGTTGATCGTAGTGTTATTCCTGTTTTTTGAGCGCACTATCTACGGCAAAGCCTTGCGCGCCACCGCGATGAACCGCACCGGGGCGCGCTTGATGGGCATCTCGACGGTCATGGCGGGAAAGCTTTCCTTCCTGCTGGCGGCCCTGATAGGCGCTTTTTCGGGAATCCTGATCGCTCCCATCACCACGGTTTACTACGACACGGGCTTCCTCATCGGCTTGAAGGGCTTCGTCGGCGCTATTGTCGGAGGACTCGCCAGTTACCCGATTGCTGCAGCCGGCGCGATCCTCGTCGGCTTGCTGGAAGCTTTTTCTTCCTTCTGGGCTTCGGCTTTCAAGGAGGTGATCGTGTTTACCCTGATCATCCCCGTATTGGTATGGCGCTCGCTCACCACGCGTCATGTTGAGGAGGATGAGTGATGCCGCCGCGTCTCCTGCTTGCCGGTTTCATTGTGCTGTTGCTGGTTGCTCCGCTGGTGGTGTCGGAGTTCCACGTTACCCTGCTCAATTACATCGGGCTCTATGCCATCGTGGCTTTGGGCCTGGTCTTGCTCACCGGGGTGGCGGGATTGACGTCCTTCGGGCAAGCCGCCTTCGTCGGGCTCGGCGCCTATACAACAGCGTATCTATCGACTGCCGAGAGCTTGCCGGGCTGGGCCTCGATATTCGGAGGTTCGCCCTGGATGGGGCTGGTGGCGGGGTTGCTGGTTACGTCATTGGTCGCCTTGGTGCTGGGTTTCCTGACCCTGCGCCTATCCGGGCACTATTTGCCGCTGGGAACCATTGCCTGGGGCATCAGTCTCTACTTCCTGTTTGGTAACCTCGAGTTTCTCGGTGGTCATACCGGCATGTCCGGCATTCCGGCTCTTTCGCTGTTCGGTGTCGAACTGAAAGACGGCCGCAACTATTACTATGTGATCTGGGTAGTCGTGCTCGGTGCGGTCTGGCTCACCCAGAACTTGCTGGATTCGCGCGAGGGCAGAGCGATTCGCGCGCTCAAGGGCGGGGTCATCATGGCTGAATCCATGGGTGTGGATACGGCCCGCTCCAAGGTTGTGATCTTTCTCATTGCGGCTCTGTTTGCCAGCGTGTCAGGCTGGCTGTACGCCCACTTGCAGCGCTTCGTGAACCCGACGCCGTTCGGGCTGCACATCGGTATCGAATATCTGTTCATGGCCGTGGTGGGCGGTGCCGCACATGTCTGGGGAGCGCTGATCGGGGCGGGTGTCATTACCATCCTCAAGCAGTGGTTGCAGGACTGGCTACCCAGGCTGCTAGGTGCTTCCGGGAATTTTGAGATGATAGTCTTCGGCGTGATGATGATTTTCGTCTTGCAGCGTGCGCGCGACGGGCTCTGGCCGATTCTGACGCGCTATATGCCGCAGCGCGAGCTCAAGCGCGAAACTCCCCAAGGTGAGGCCTTGCCAAGAAAGCCAGTCCCGGAATCCGGACAGGTTCTGCTCGAGGCGAAGAATGTATTCAAGCGGTTCGGTGGCCTGGTGGCCAACAACAACATGAGCCTGACCGTCAGGGCGGGCGAGGTCATGGCGTTGATTGGGCCCAATGGCGCCGGCAAGTCGACCATGTTCAACTGTGTGTCAGGCGTGGCTTCGGCAACTGAGGGCCATGTTTTGTTTAGGGGCGAGGTGGTGACTACCCTCAACTCCCGTCAGATCGCTAGACTTGGGATGAGTCGCACCTTTCAACATGTGCGTTTGTTACCGACGATGACGGTTCTGGAGAATGTGGCGATCGGCGGGCACTTGCGCGGCAGCAAGGGCGTTCTGCCGGCGATGCTGCACCTGGAGCGTGGCGAAGAGAACCGCCTGCTGGCAGAGGCGGCGCGGCAGGTCGAGCGGGTTGGTTTGAAGGATTCAATGTTCGAGTTGGCGGGTAGCCTTCCTTTGGGGCAACAACGAACGCTGGAGATCGCACGTGCCTTGTGTGCCGATCCCTGCTTGTTGTTGCTGGACGAACCGGCTGCGGGTCTGCGCTATCTGGAAAAGCAGGCGTTGGCCGAGTTGCTGCGCAAATTGCGCGGTGAGGGTATGGGCATCCTGCTGGTGGAGCACGACATGGATTTCGTTATGGGACTGGCGGATCGCGTGGTCGTCATGGAGTTTGGCGAGAAGATTGCAGAAGGTTTGCCCGATGAAGTGCAGCGAAATCCGGCTGTGCTTGAGGCTTATCTGGGCGGGGTCGACTGATGAGCGAGGCCAGGATCGTTCTCGAGGTCGAAGATCTTTGCGTGTCCTACGGCAAAGTTGAAGCCGTGCACCACGTCAGCCTCAAGGTAGCCGAGGGGCAGATTGTGACGGTGATCGGTCCCAACGGCGCTGGCAAGACCACCATGTTGGCTTCCATCATAGGGCTGCTGCCGCACACCCGGGGAACCATCCATTTCCTCGGGCAAGAACTGCGCGACACCGAAGTGGAGCAGATGGTTGGGCTTGGGGTCAATCTGGTGCCCGAGTCGCGCGCTCTTTTTGGGGAAATGAGTGTCGAGGACAATCTGCGGCTGGGTGCATTCATGCGGCATCGCATGGGCCATCGTGATCATGAGCAGACCATGGAAGAGGTATTTCAGATCTTTCCGCGACTCAAGGAGCGGCGGGCGCAGCACGCGGGTACGCTGTCGGGTGGGGAGCGTCAGATGCTGGCAGTGGCACGTGCCTTGATGGCGAAACCCAAGCTGCTGATGCTGGATGAGCCGAGCCTTGGATTGGCGCCGCTGATCGTGCGCGAGATTTTTCGGGTCATTACTGACTTGAAAAGGTCCGGCGTTTCTATTCTGTTGATCGAGCAGAATGCGCGAGCGGCATTGCAGGTGGCCGACTACGCCTATGTTCTGGAGACGGGCGAAATTGCATTGGAAGGTCCCAGCGACCAGCTGATCGATGATCCAAAAGTGATCGAATCCTATCTCGGTCTGGGTGGCAAGCACTGAGGCTTTGTTTCACGTGAAACACGAGTTCAGTAGTTTCACGTGAAACAAGAGATGTGGTTTGGTTCTGCGAGCGAGAGGCGTATGATTGCGCCTCTTTTTGTTTTGGTCTCGTGGCGTGCAATTTCCTGTTTCGTTCGATGTGATTGTGATTGGTGGCGGCCACGCGGGCACCGAGGCGGCGCTGGCTGCTGCTCGTTCCGGCGCGCGAACCCTGCTGCTGACACACAACATCGAGACTCTGGGCGCCATGTCCTGCAACCCGTCGATTGGGGGAATAGGCAAGGGGCATCTGGTCAAGGAGGTGGATGCGCTCGGTGGTGCGATGGCGGCAGCGACAGACGAGGCCGGCATCCAATTTCGTATTCTCAACGCGTCAAAGGGCCCTGCGGTGCGTGCGACCCGGGCTCAGGCTGACCGCCAACTCTACAAACAGGCAATCCGCAATCGCCTGGAAAACCATCCGAATCTGACGCTGTTCCAGCAGGCGGCGGATGATCTGATTCTTGCTGGCGACCGTGCCACTGGAGTGGTGACGCAGTTGGGCATCCGCTTCGAAGCACCCGCGGTAGTGCTGACGGCGGGGACATTCCTCAACGGGTTGGTCCATGTCGGACTCGCCAACTACCGGGCCGGCCGTTTTGGCGATCCGGCGGCGATTTCACTAGCCGAGCGTCTGAAGGAAATCCATCTTCCGGTAGGCCGCCTCAAGACCGGCACGCCCCCTCGCCTTGATGGGCGCAGTATCGACTTTTCAGTGCTCCAGGCGCAGCCGGGAGATGATCCGGTGCCGGTGTTCTCGTTCATGGGCAGGCGCGAACAGCATCCGCGGCAGTTGCCTTGCTGGATCACGCAGACCAATAGCCGAACCCACGACATCATTCGTTCGGGGCTGGATCGGTCGCCGATGTTTACCGGTGTCATCGCGGGTGTCGGGCCGCGCTACTGTCCATCGATCGAGGACAAGATCCACCGCTTTGCCGGCAAGGATAGCCACCAGATCTTTCTTGAGCCGGAGGGCCTCGATACTCACGAAATCTATCCGCAGGGCGTCTCGACCAGTCTGCCGTTCGATGTTCAACTGGCTTTGGTGCGCTCCATCCGCGGGCTCGAGAACGCCCATATCACGCGCCCCGGCTATGCCATCGAATACGACTATTTCGATCCGCGCAATCTCAAGGACAGCCTGGAAACCAAGTCTGTGGCGGGGCTGTTTTTCGCCGGGCAAATCAACGGCACGACGGGCTACGAAGAAGCTGCGGCGCAAGGGTTGTTGGCCGGCGTCAATGCGGCGCGCTGCGCCAAACAGTTGCCGGCATGGTCGCCGCGGCGGGATCAGGCTTATCTCGGCGTGCTGGTGGACGACTTGATTACGCGCGGCGTCTCCGAACCCTACCGGATGTTTACCAGTCGTGCCGAATACCGTTTGTCCTTGCGCGAGGACAATGCCGATATGCGCCTGACTGAGATCGGCCGTGAGTTGGGCCTGATAGACGACTTGCGCTGGGACGCATTCAATCGCAAGCGTGACGCCGTGGGCCTTGAAACCGAGCGCCTGAAAAGTACATGGGTCAATCCGCGCCAGTTGGCGGAGGCAGATGCGGTGCGTGTGCTGGGGCAGCCGATGGAACGCGAATACCGGCTGTTCGATCTGTTGCGCCGGCCGGAAGTCAGCTACGCCAGTTTGCTGACTTTGCCGGGAGCGGGCGATGCAGTTACTGCACCCGATGTAGTCGAACAGGTGGAGATCCAGGCCAAATATCAGGGCTATATCGAGCGCCAAAAAGACGAGGTTGAAAAGAGTCTCGCGCACGAGTCGATGCCTTTACCGAGCGACATTGATTACGCCGAGGTACACGGGCTGTCCTTCGAGGTGAGGCAGAAGCTCGCCCAAGGGCGGCCGCAAACGCTGGGGCAGGCGTCCCGCCTGCAAGGCATGACGCCGGCGGCGATTTCCCTCCTGCTGGTCCATCTGAAGAGGCGCAAGGCAGCATGAGTCTGGCCGGCGTCTTGCAGGGGGGGCTTGCCGCATTGGGGCTGGACGTGTCCGCGGCGACTCAGGCGACACTGCTGGGCTATGTCGCGCTGCTGAAGAAATGGAACAGCACCTACAACCTGACCGCGATCCGGGATGAAAAGGATATGGTCACCCAGCACCTGCTTGATTCGCTCTCCGTGTTGCCGGTCTTACCGGAGTCGGCGTTGGCGGGACGGCGCTGGGCTGATGTCGGCAGCGGTGCCGGATTGCCTGGAATCCCGCTGGCCATTGCACGGCCGGATCTCGACACGACGCTGATCGAGGCGGTGGAAAAGAAGTCGGCGTTTCAGCGTCAGGCCAAGATTGAATTGGGTCTGTCGAATGTTACCGTTCACGGCGGGCGTGTCGAAGACATGCCGGGCGGGCAGTTCGATGCTGTCATCTCGCGTGCTTTTGCCGACTTGACTGATTTCATACGTCTAGCGGGTCACTTGCCAGGGCCGAACGGCCGGCTGTATGCCATGAAGGGCGTGGCCCCGGAAGACGAAATGAACCGCTTGCCGTCGGGCTGGGCGGTGCTGGAATGCGCCCGGCTGGCTGTTCCGGGCCTGGATGTACAACGCCACCTGATTGTTCTTGAGAGAGTCTGACGATGCACATATTTGCAGTAGCCAATCAAAAGGGCGGCGTGGGGAAAACCACCACGTCCGTCAACCTCGCCGCAGCGCTGGCGGCCAGCGGCAAGCGCACCCTGCTGGTCGATCTTGATCCTCAAGGCAACGCTACCATGGGCTGCGGGGTCGACAAGCGAAGCTTGAAGTCATCCGTCTATCAGGTGTTGCTTCAGCTGGCGACTCTGGAAGAGGCGCGGGTAACATCGCCTTCCGGCAAATTCGACGTGTTGCCGGCCAATCGTGATCTGGCGGGCGCCGAAGTCGAACTGGTGGATCTCGACGCGCGGGAAATGAGGCTAAAGGCCGCCTTGGCGGCACACAAGGCTGATTACGACTTCGTCCTGATCGATTGTCCGCCGTCGCTGTCGATGCTGACCTTGAACGGGTTATGCGCCGCGCATGGAGTCATCATTCCGATGCAGTGCGAGTACTACGCGCTGGAAGGCCTGTCGGACTTGGTGAACACCATCAAGAAGGTGCATGCCAACCTGAATCGCGAACTCAAGATCATCGGCTTGCTGCGCGTCATGTACGATCCGCGGAATACGCTGTCTACCCAGGTCTCGGCGCAGCTGGAAGAGCATTTTGGTGACAAGGTGTTCAAGACCATGGTGCCGCGCAACGTACGTCTTGCCGAAGCGCCCAGCTATGGTGTACCGGGCGTCCTGTTCGATAAAGCCGCAAAGGGTGCTCAGGCCTACATGGCCTTCGCCGTTGAAATGATTGATCGTGTCAATTCCTGGAAGGACTAGTCGTGAATCCACCAAAACAAAAGGGCCTGGGTCGCGGGCTGGATGCTCTGTTGGCCGCCAATAACACTCCTGACGCGCAGCGACAGGACATGCTTGCGGTTGGCGCCCTGCAACCGGGAAAGTACCAGCCACGCACCCGCATGGATCCTGGGTCGCTCGAGGAGTTGGCCGCTTCGATCAAGGCTCAGGGCCTGATTCAGCCGATTTCTGTGCGGCCGGTGGATAGCGGCCGCTTCGAGATCATCGCGGGTGAGAGGCGCTGGCGTGCAGCCCAGATAGCCGGCTTGTCGGAAGTGCCGGTACTGATCAGGGATATTCCGGACGATGCCGCGCTGGCCATGTCGCTGATCGAAAACATTCAGCGCGAAGATCTGAATCCGCTTGAGGAAGCCGCCGGCATCCAGCGCCTGATCGACGAATTCGAGATGACTCATCAGCAGGCAGCGGACGCCGTCGGTCGCTCCCGTTCGGCGGCCTCCAACCTGCTGCGCCTGCTCCAACTGGCGAAGCCGGCACAGGATATGTTGATGGCTGGTGACATCGAGATGGGCCATGCCAGGTCGCTGTTGCCCTTGTCCAAGAGCGAGCAGACCAGGATCGCTGCCTTGGTTGCCGACAAGGGCTATTCGGTGAGGGAGACAGAACGTCTGGTCGCCCGCGAACTGAATCCACCGGCAAAAAAGGGTAGCGACAAGAAGCCGGATCGCGATCTGCTGCGACTGGAAGAAGAGCTGTCGGATCGCCTCGGAGCCACGGTCAAGATCAGTGCCAATCGCAAGGGGGGCGGCAGTCTGACTATCCGTTTTGGCAGCCTCGATCAGCTCGACGGCCTGCTCTCCCGGCTCGACTAGACCGCCAAGACTATTCTGGCCAAAACGCTCGTGCCGAGAAGATTTCACCGCGTCAGTTCTTGTATGGCTTTCGTCAATGACATTTTATGGCGCGCTGCACCATAAATCATTTGACAACCCATGATCAATCGCCTATATTCGCGGGCTTTTGGAAGCGGCCTGGTCTACTAGATGTTTAGGGCTGTATTTCATCAAAGCATCGCGACACTGATCGCTGCCGGGCTCGCGTGGTTTTGGATCGGGCCGGATGGGGCGGTGTCAGCAGGATTGGGTGGTGCGGCGATAGTAATTCCGAACCTGTTCTTTGCCTTGAGTCTGTGGGCAGCAGCACGCAGTGGCAGGGCTTCGGTAGGCAGGTTTTTTGTAGGTGAATTCATCAAGGTCGCGGCAACGCTGGCGTTGCTCGTGATTGTGGCGGGGGCGTATCGGGACTTGCACTGGCTGGCATTGCTGGCCGGCATGTTCGTTGCGCTGAAAGCGAATCTGTTTGTGATATTGATTAAGGCCTGACAGACCATGGCAGCCGAGCACGCTCCGAACGCATCGGAATACATCGTTCACCACCTGACTCACCTGAACAGCCTGGGCCACAAGCAGGCTGCTCTGGTCGATTGGTCGGTTTTCCATCTGGATACCCTGTTCTGGTCCGTTTCGCTGGGACTATTGGCCGTGCTGATACTTGCGCGCGCCGCGGCAAAAGCCACCTCCGGCGTACCCGGACGCTTTCAGGCTGCCGTTGAAATCCTGGTCGAAATGGTTGAATCGCAATCCAAGTCCATCGTGCATGGCGATCGCACTTTCATAGCTCCCGTGGCTTTGACCGTGTTTGTCTGGATCTTCTTCATGAACGCGATGGATCTGCTTCCGTTGGATCTGTTGCCGAAGCTGTGGGGCGGCGTCTACGCCGCTACTGGCCATGATGCCTCCCATGCCTATTTGCGTATCGTGCCGACTGCCGACCTGAATGCCACTTTGGGCATGTCGCTCGGCGTGTTGCTGCTCTGCATTTACTACAGCATCAAGATCAAGGGCATTGGTGGTTGGATCCACGAGTTGTTTACCGCTCCCTTTGGCGCCCATCCGGTGCTTTGGCCGGTCAACTTTGCCATGCAAATGATCGAGTTTGTTGCCAAGACCGTGTCGCACGGCATGCGACTGTTCGGCAACATGTATGCCGGCGAACTTATTTTCATGCTGATCGCCCTGATGGGTGCGGCTTGGGCCGGAACTGCGTCAGGCGCCTTGCTGTGGGTGGGCGGCGTTGTCGCCGGAACCATCTGGGCCATTTTCCATATTCTGATCATCACGCTGCAGGCTTTCATTTTCATGATGTTGACACTGGTCTACATCGGCCAGGCGCACGAAACCCATTAATTCTCTGCATCAATTTTTATCACCTCAAATCTGTTACTAAAGGAGTCGTCATGCATCAACTCGTTGGTTTTGTAGCTCTTGCCGCCGGTCTCATCATCGGTCTCGGCGCTGCTGGCGCATGTATCGGCATCGGCATCATGGGTAGCCGCTTCCTCGAAGCTTCCGCGCGTCAGCCGGAACTGATGAACACGCTGCAAACCAAAATGTTCCTGCTGGTCGGTCTGATCGACGCTGCGTTCATTATCGGTACCGGTATTGCCCTGTGGTACACCACGGCCAACCCGTTCCTGTCCAGCCTGCCCAAGTAATCGCCGTCCCCAACGCATAAGGAGCGATTACCGTGAATCTGAACGCAACGCTGTTTGCCCAGCTGGTTGTGTTCCTCATTTTGGCGTGGTTCACGATGAAATTCGTGTGGCCGCCCATCATGAAGGCACTCGACGAGCGCGCTGGCAAGATAGCTGACGGGCTTGCGGCTGCAGACAAGGCCAAAACCGATCTGGCTCACGCCGAAAAGAAGGCCTCCGACGAATTGCGCAAGGCGCGTGAGTCGGCGGCTGAATTCCGCAGTGGCGCAGAGCGGCAAGTGGCCCAGTTGATCGAAGATGCGCGCGCTGAAGGTGCCCGCATCGTCAATGCCGCCCGCGAGGCTGCCGAGGCGGAAGCCGGTGTTGCTTCGCAGCGCGCCAAGGAGGCCCTGCGCGAGCAAGTGGCCGTTCTGGCTGTGGCGGGTGCGGAGCGGATCCTGCGCAAGGAGATCAACGCCCATGCCCATGCCGAGCTGCTGACGCAACTCAAGTCGGAGCTGTAAACCGCCATGGCCGAAAACGTCACCCTTGCGCGCCCCTATGCCGAGGCCGCGTTCCAACTGGCCACGAGTGGAAATACGCTTGCTGCCTGGTCGGATGTGCTAGCCCGCCTTTCTGCCGTGGCTGCCCGTCCGGAAATGGAAGAGTGCATCGGCAACCCGCGTCTGAGTCCCGAGCAGTTGGCACGGCTTTGTCTCGATGTGGCCGCGGCTGACGTCAAGCTCACCTTGTCGGCCGACCAGCAGAACTTTGTCCGCGTGCTGGCTGACAATGATCGTCTTATTGTCCTTCCCGAAATCAACGAACTTTTCAACCAGCTCAAGCATGGTCATGAGGGTGTTAAAGATGCCGAGATTACTTCGGCATTTGTCCTCGACGGAGCGACGCTGAAAACCCTCGTGGAGGACCTCGAACGCAAGTTCGGGTGCAAGATCCAGGCGACCGTCAAGGTCGATGCCGAACTTATCGGCGGCGTGCGTATTGCCGTCGGCGATGAAGTAATTGATGCCTCGGTGCGCGGCAAGCTCGCTGCCATGGCCACCGCGCTTAAGAACTAGGAGCAATTCCATGAACCTCAATCCATCCGAAATCAGCGACCTGATCAAGAGCCGGATCCAAAACATGCAGTTGGCCGCCACCGCCCGCAACGAGGGTACCGTGGTTTCGGTCACTGACGGCATCTGCCGCATCCATGGTCTGACCGACGTGATGCAGGGCGAAATGCTGGAGTTCCCCGGCAACACTTTTGGTCTCGCCCTGAATCTGGAGCGCGACTCCGTAGGTGCCGTGGTCCTGGGTGACTACGAGCATATTTCCGAGGGCGACACCGTCAAGTGTACCGGCCGCATTCTCGAGGTGCCCGTTGGCCCCGAACTGCTGGGTCGCGTGGTCAATGCGCTGGGCGAGCCGATTGACGGCAAGGGCCCGATAAACGCCAAGCTCACCGACAAGATCGAAAAGGTTGCGCCGGGCGTCATTTGGCGCAAGTCCGTCTCGCAGCCGGTACAAACCGGTCTCAAGGCGGTTGACTCGATGGTTCCCGTAGGTCGCGGCCAGCGCGAGCTGATCATTGGCGACCGCCAGACCGGCAAGACGGCTGTCGCGGTTGATGCAATCATCAACCAGAAGGGGCAGAACATGTTCTGCATCTACGTCGCGATCGGCCAAAAGGCTTCGACCGTCGCCAACGTAGTACGCAAACTGACAGAGCACGGCGCGATGGAATACACCATCATCGTTGCGGCTACCGCTTCCGACTCCGCGGCGACGCAGTTCATCGCACCCTATACCGGCTGTTCCATGGGCGAGTACTTCCGCGACCGCGGCATGGATGCCCTGATCATTTATGACGATTTGACCAAGCAGGCTTGGGCCTATCGCCAGATCTCCCTGTTGCTGCGCCGCCCTCCCGGCCGTGAAGCCTATCCAGGCGACGTGTTCTACCTGCACTCGCGTCTGCTCGAGCGTGCCGCTCGCGTGTCCGAAGCGTGGGTGGAAAAGCTTACCAACGGCGAAGTCAAGGGCAAGACCGGTTCACTGACCGCACTGCCGATCATCGAAACTCAGGCCGGTGACGTTTCCGCCTTCGTTCCGACCAACGTGATTTCGATTACCGACGGCCAGATTTTCCTGGAAACCGACCTGTTCAACGCCGGTATCCGTCCAGCCATGAACGCCGGTGTATCGGTGTCTCGCGTCGGCGGCGCGGCACAGACCAAGGCCATCAAGAAGCTCGGTGGCGGCGTGCGTCTGGCCCTTGCGCAGTATCGCGAGCTTGCCGCTTTTGCGCAGTTTGCCTCCGATCTCGACGAAGCCACCCGCAAGCAGCTTGAGCGCGGCCGTCGCGTGACCGAGTTGATGAAGCAGTTGCAATACGCGCCCCTGTCGGTTGCCGAAATGGCGGTCACGCTCTACGCGTCCAACGAAGGTTTCATGGACGACATCGACGTGACTCGCATCCTGCCGTTCGAAACGGAACTGCATCAGTACATGCACCAGAAGCACGCAGATTTGTTGAACAAGATCGAGACCACCAAGGATCTGGACAAGGACGCCGAGGGCCAACTGAAGGCCGCGGTCACCGAGTTCAAGAAATCCTGGGCCTGATCACGAACCGCTGACGAATTTTTAACGGGAAGCGATCATGGCAGGCAGTCAAGAGATCCGCAGCAAGATCAAGAGCGTTCAGAACACGCGCAAGATCACCAAGGCCATGGAGATGGTGGCCGCGTCCAAAATGCGCAAAGCGCAGGAACGGATGCGAGCTGCTCGTCCCTATAGCGAGAAAATCCGTCGCCTGGCGGCGAATCTTTCCCAGGCCAATGTGACCGAGTACCGCCACGCTTTCCTTGGCCGCGCCAAGGCGGAGGTGGTCAAGCGTGTCGGCCTGATTGTGGTGACGACGGACAAGGGCCTCTGCGGCGGCCTCAATACCAATATCCTGCGCCAGGCGCTGAATACCATGCGCCAGTGGGAGACCGCCGGTGCCACGGATATTCGCGTGACATGTGTCGGCAACAAAGGCTTGGGGTTCATGCAGCGTATGGGCGCCAATGTCATTTCGCATATCACCCATCTGGGCGACACGCCGCACTTGGAAAAACTGATCGGACCGATGAAGGTCATGATCGATGCCTTCCAGGCCGGTGAGCTGGATGCGGTTCATATCGCCTACACCCGCTTCGTCAATACCATGAAGCAGGAGCCGGTGATCGAGCCGCTGCTGCCGCTCTCTGGCGAACGCATGGGCACGCCCGAACGCGGCTGGGACTACTTGTACGAGCCGGACGCGCAAACCGTGATCGACGAATTGCTGGTGCGCTATGTCGAGGCCCTGATCTACCAGGGCGTCGCCGAAAACATGGCTTCCGAGCAGTCGGCCCGAATGGTCGCGATGAAAGCCGCTACCGACAACGCGGGCAGCGTGATCAAGGAACTGCAGCTGGTTTACAACAAGGCGCGTCAAGCGGCGATCACCAAGGAAATCTCCGAGATTGTCGGCGGTGCTGCCGCAATTGCGGGCTGAGTATGGACATGACTACTGAATTTTGCGGAATTACATTAAGGAAACAACCATGAGCAACGGAAACATCGTCCAGTGCATCGGCGCTGTGGTGGACATCAAGTTCCCCCGCGAAGCCATGCCCAAGGTGTATGAAGCGCTGACTCTCGACGAGGCCGATTCCGGTAACGCCGAAGCCGGTCTGACGTTTGAAGTTCAGCAGCAGCTTGGCGACGGCATCGTGCGTACCATTGCGCTCGGCTCTTCCGACGGCTTGCGTCGCGGCATGTCGGTCAAACCGACGGGCGCTGCCGTTTCGGTGCCGGTAGGATCCGGTACGCTGGGCCGCATCATGGATGTGCTCGGTCGCCCGATCGACGAGGCCGGCCCGATATCCTACGAGGAACTGCGCCCGATTCACGCACATGCGCCCAAGTTCGACGAGCTGTCGCCTTCAACGGAATTGCTGCCGACCGGCATCAAGGTTATCGACCTGATGTGTCCGTTCGCCAAGGGCGGCAAGGTCGGTCTGTTCGGTGGTGCCGGCGTCGGCAAGACCGTGAACATGATGGAACTGATCAACAACATCGCCAAGTCCTACGGCGGCTACTCGGTGTTTGCAGGTGTCGGCGAGCGTACCCGCGAGGGCAACGACTTCTACCACGAGATGGAAGAGTCGAAGGTTCTGGACAAGGTCGCGATGGTGTTCGGCCAGATGAACGAGCCTCCCGGCAACCGTTTGCGCGTGGCGCTGACCGGCCTCACCATGGCCGAAAAGTTCCGCGACGAAGGCAAGGACATCCTGCTCTTCATCGATAATATTTACCGCTACACACTGGCTGGTTGCGAAGTATCTGCGTTGCTCGGCCGCATGCCTTCCGCCGTCGGCTACCAGCCGACGCTGGCCGACGAAATGGGTCGCCTGCAGGAGCGCATTACCTCGACCAAGGTCGGTTCGATCACCTCGATTCAGGCCGTGTATGTGCCTGCCGATGACTTGACCGACCCGTCGCCGGCGACGACCTTCCTCCACCTCGACGCCACC
>JBIJDI010000025.1:0-14067 GCA_044344235.1 Sulfuritalea sp.
AAAGAAGGTAGTGGCAAAGAAGGTAGTGGCAAAGAAGGCGGTGGCAAAGAAAGCTCCTGCCAAAATCGCGGTCGCGCCGAAGAAGCCCGTTTCCAAACAGGCGTCGGCACAGAAGACGGCAGGCAAGGCGATTGTGAGGAAGAAGACAGCGGCATAGTCTTGTACACGCCGTCGGCTCCTGCCGGCGGCATCACGGTCCGAATTTGACAGAGGGCGGGACGCTAGAGGGTTTCCCCTAGGTCATTAGTGTGACCTCTCTAATCCGAGTGGATAGACTGATCCTTGTGGCAGGCAGAGCGTCTGCCGGGCCTTGATTTTGAGGCAACCGGGATTACTTCAATCAGGAGATTGTTATGGTAAAAAAACTCGTGGTAAAGAAACTGAAAGCCATCAGCGAAGACAGTCAGCTTTCCGCCACTATTCGCGAATCGGCCCAGCAGATATGGCTGGCCGGGCTTGGTGCTTTCGCCAAGGCGCAGCGGGAAGGCAACAAGGTATTTGACGCACTGGTTCGCCAGGGCGAGTCGATCCAGAAGACGACCCGCAAGGTGGCTGAGGACAAGGTCACCGAAATGGCGGCCAAGGCCACGGGTACCTGGGACAAGCTGGAGCAGGTGTTCGAGACTCGGGTGGCGCGTTCGCTGCACAGCTTGGGCGTACCGACGAGGGACGATGTCGCGGCGCTCAGCAAGCGTGTTGCAGAATTGAAGGTCGCTGTGGACAAGCTCAACGGTGGCGCGCCCAAGGTGGCCAAGCCGAAGAGTGCGGCAGCCAAGCCGGTACGACGCGCGGCTCCGAAGGCCAAGGCGACTCCCAAGGCGACTCCCAAGGCAGCGGCCTGACGCAAGAGCTCTGTGACAAGGCCTGATGGCTGCCGGTGGAGTGGTTTGACATGAAACCGACCGACCGGCAGCCGCGTATGGCTTTGGCGTTGGCGGGAGGCGGGCCGCTCGGCGCAATTTACGAAATCGGAACGCTCATGGCCTTGTCGGAGGCCTTGGACGGCTTCGATTTCAATGACCTCGATGCCTATGTCGGCGTCAGCGCCGGTGGTTTCATCGCCGCCGGTCTGGCCAATGGTTTGAGCCCGGCCTATATGTATCGGATGTTCATCGACAGCGAATCCGCCGAGGTGCCTTTCGATCCGGAGATGTTGCTCAGGCCGGCTTTCGGCGAGTATGGGCGACGCGCAGCGACTGTCCCGGCACTGCTGATCGAGTCCTTGCGCGAGTATTTGCGGAGGCCCTTGCGGCAGGATTTCGTCGCTTCCTTTCAGCGCCTCTCGCAGGCAATCCCCACCGGGATTTTCGACAACGTCGGGATCAGTGATTTCATGAAGCGGCTGTTTGCGCTGCCCGGCTTGACCAACGACTTCCGCCAGCTCAAGCGGCGGCTGTTCCTGGTTGCGACAGACCTCGACTCGGGAGCGTCCGTCGCGTTCGGCTCCACGGGCTATGACCATGTTCCCATTGCTACGGCGATTCAGGCCAGTTCGGCACTGCCGGGATTGTTCCCACCGGTAGAGATCGACGGCCACTGGTTTGTCGACGGAGCGCTGAAGAAAACGCTGCACGCCTCAGTGGCGTTGAGGGAAGGCGCCAAACTCGTCATCTGCATCAATCCGCTGGTTCCTTTCGATGCCAAGCTGGCGTCACATGAAAAGCACCTCAAGCGTCGCCAGCTGGTCGCTGGCGGCTTGCCCGTGGTGCTGGCGCAGACCTTCCGTTCCATCATCCATTCGCGTATGGAGACCGGGCTGGCGAAATACGACATCGAGTACAAGGATGCGGACGTGATCCTGTTCGAGCCGCATCGCGACGATGCCGACATGTTCTTCACCAACATGTTCAGCTATGCGGATCGCAAGCGTTTGTCCGAGCAGGCCTACCGCAAGACCCGCGAAGAACTGCTGCGGCGCTACGATGAACTGGCGCCGAAACTGGCCCGCCATGGGGTGTCGATCAATCGCGCGGTACTCGACGATCCGCACCGTTCGCTGGCCCGTCGCATGGGGCAGCTGAAACGTCGCCGGGCCGGCACCATAGGGCTGACGGCATTGCGCCTGTCCGATACGCTGGATGATCTGGCGCAGGGTCTCAAGCGCCTGCAGCTCAGGCAGCGCCAAACTGCCTGACCATGCAGTCACGAGAGGCGCAATGGTTTCTGCTATCCTCAACTGAATAGCGGAGACCGACATTTGATGGAGCGAAAGCCGAAGCGCCGAACGCGTGAGCGCATCCTCGAAACTGCACTGGTGCTGTTCAATGATTTCGGCGAACCGAATGTCACCACGCAGCTGATCTCCGACGAGATGGGGATCAGTCCGGGCAATCTTTACTACCATTTCCACAACAAGGACGAGATCATCGAGTCCCTGTTTGCCGATTTCGAGCGCGGCATAGACGAGACCCTGACGGCTCCCGTGAGGCGCCAGCCCAACGTCGAGGATATCTGGCTGTTCCTTCACCTGCTGTTCGAGAACATCTGGAAGTTTCGTTTCCTCTATCGCGACATCAACGAGTTGTTGTCGCGTAACCGGATACTCGAAACGCATTTCAAGCGCATCGTCGCCCACAAGATTCATACCGCGAGCCTGATCTGCAAGGGGCTGGTGGCGACCGGCGACATGAAGGCGACACCCGCGGAGATTCAGGCGCTGGCCGTCAACATGACGGTGGTCGCAACCTACTGGCTGTCGTTCGAGTTTGTCAGCGACCCGCGGAAGAAGATTGACGGCGAAAGCCTGTCGCGCGGCGCGTTTCAGGTCATGGCGCTCGCCGCGCCCTACCTTGTGGGGCGTTCCCGCAAGCTGTTCGAGGAAGTATCGAAAAATTACTTAACTGCTTGAGAACAAGAAGAGAGCCATCATGGCAAAGCCGGCCTGGAAGAAGTTTCCGCATGCGGACAAGACGTTTATTTACGCGGGTGCCGCACTGAAGAAGAACTGGGAGCGCCTGCATTGCGGCGATTGCGAACCCTTTCCCGCGGATGCCGCCGTTCAGGAGGCATGGCGCCTCTATCATCAGGGCGAATTCAACAAGGCCCGTGAAGCAGGCCTCGCTGCAGGCGTCGACGGCTATAACGCCGCGAACAAGGCCTCCATGATTTATGCCACCTACCTGGAAGATGATGACAAGCGCAAGCTGGAGCTGTTTCAGTCCATTTCCGTGCGCTGTGAGGAATTGCAGCGGATGCAACCGAAGAATGCCAACGCCTGGTACTTCCAGGCTTATGCGCTGGGCCGCTACAGTCAGGGCATCTCGGTGCTCAACGCCCTGGCACATGGGCTGGGCGGCAGGATCAAGGCGGCTCTGGATGCAGCCCTGAAGCTCGAACCGAAGCACGCCGAGGCCCATACCGCTCTGGGCGCCTACCATGCCGAAGTAGTGGACAAGGTCGGCGCGTTGATCGGCAAGCTGACCTACGGCGCGAGCAAGGAGTTGGCCCTGAAGCACTTCGAGTCGGCGCTGAAGCTCGCACCGGATTCAGCCATCGCCCGCATCGAATACGCCAACGCGCTGGTCATGATGTTCGGCGAGGACAAGATGGATCAGGCGGTCAAGTTCTATGAAAAAGCCGCGGTGGCGACGCCGGTCGATGCCATGGAACGCCTCGACGTGGAACTGGCCAAGTCGGAGCTCGAAGACTAAGCCCTGTCAGGCACGATTGCCGGGACGCTTCGGCGCTCGCGCTGCCGGCTTGGCGGCGGGCTTGCGGGATTTCGACGCGGCGCGCACAGCCTTGGCCGCCGGCTTCCTGTCCCTGGCTTTTTCCGCCACGAGCGGCGGCGGCAACTTTGTGCCGAACAACTGTTGCTCGACCTGCGCCAGTTCGAAGGGCTGCTCCCAGTCGAGCATCAGTAGTGCCAGCATCATTTTGTCGAATTCGGCGGCAAACAACGGCGTGATGGTTTCCGGGTCCGGAACGAAATGGCGGTCGGTGATGAGGCTGAACTGAACATTGTCGTTGTAACTCAGAATCGAAACGCCGATGCCGATGTCGCCGGATTGGGGCACCCAGAACATGCACTGCTCGAGGCATGAACCGGCAAGATAGAGCGGCTGCTTCGGCCCGGGCACGTTGGTCATCACGGTGCTGGCCTTGGCAGCAAGGATGTCGAGAAACTGCTGCTGGATGATTTTCGGAGCGACGCCGACTGCGGCGAGGATGCCCAGCGTCAGCGGCGGCTGATATGAGCCCTTGAGCTCGTTCATGCGGCTTCGCACCATGAACAGGCGCGCGAACGGGTTGGCTTCATGCAGCGGCAGCGACAGCGTGCCCAGGCCGAAGCGGTTGCCCAGCGTACCCTCGTCGCGGGCCGTGCGCAGGTTGACGGGGATCATGGCGCGCACTTCCACCTCGTGCACGGTTTCACCCTTCTGCTGGAAATAGGCGCGCAGTGCGCCGGCCACGGCGGACAGCAAGATGTCGTTGACCGAGCAGCCCAAGGCCTTGCCCAGTGCTTTGACTTCGCCCAGCGGGATTGGGTCCGACCACGCCACGCGCTTGACCGTGCTGGTCTTGCCCTTGAGGCTGGTCGGCGAGTCCGGTGGCATTGCCAGCAGCTTGGCGAGTTCGGTGAGGAGGCCGATGCCATGCCGGCCGTAGGCGGACAGGCGATCCCCATGCGACGCCAGATCGTAGGCCTTGCTGCCTAAATCAGCGCCGACGTCGAGGACCGAAGCGAGTGTTTCGGCGAGGGTTTCCAGCATGCCGACAGGAACATCGTCTGCATCCGGTTCTTCCGGTTCCGGGGTAATGTGTTTTTGCGCAGCAGCTCGCGGCGAAAGATCGGTGAGCGAGAGGATGACCCCAACCAGCGCAATGCCGTCGGCGATGCTGTGATGGATGCGGGTGACCAATGCCGAACCACCTTCGTAATCCTCGATCAGGTCGAAGCGCCACAGCGGTTTTCCTGGATTGAGCGGTTGCACGGCGAGTTCGCTGGCCAACGCCTGCAATTCCTTCTTGCCGGCCTTGTCCGGCAGGACGCGGCGCCTGAGGTGCGCGTCGATATCGAAATCGGGATCGTCCTGCCAGAAGGCGCCGGCGACCTCCTGTACCGCGCATTGGCGAAAGCGCCGGTAGCGTCCGACCAGGCGAGCTTCGACGGTATTGCGCAAGCGGTCGAAATCCATCCGCTCCTGGAATACCATGACGCCGACAATCATCATCAGATTGGTCGGGCGGTCCATTCGCAGCCAAGCCGTATCGACGGCCGACATTTTTTCGCGTCGCAGCATTGCGCGTGTCCTCGAATTTATCGGCATATCGCCGGGATACCGTCCCCGCATTCCGCGGGGACATATAATAGTCGAAGCCAAATCCTGGCGACCACATTTAGGGCTACGAAAGGCGACATGAGCAAACTCAAGAACACATTCGAAGCAGCGGTGGCCGATTCCAAGAAACTCCCGGAGCGGCCCTCCAACGACGTGCTGTTGCAACTCTACGCGCTCTACAAGCAGGCCACGGACGGCGACGTCGAGGGTAAGCGCCCGGGCTTCACCGACATGGTGGGCCGCGCCAAGTTCGATGCCTGGGCCGCGATCAAGGGCACCACGAACGACGACGCGATGAAGCGCTACGTCGACTTGATCGGTTCTCTGAAAGACTGATCCTGAGCGGCTTCAGGACATCGTCCTGAAGCCGCTATTTTGCGGGACCGAAGTTCTCGTCGCAGAAGCGGTTTATTTCGTGCTCGATGCGCGGTCCCAGCGCTATGAGCAGGAAGCCGAGCTTGACGTAGATATCGACGTCCTTCTTGCCCACTTCGATATGTCCCGTAACGCCCATGCGATGAAAATGCAGGGTGTTGTCTTCCCACTCGTGATCAAGGCCGAACTCTTCGCCCAGTTCTTCGGCGATGCGCTCGGCGCCCTTGCGGGCGCGCTTGAGCGTTACGCCGTGGGCGCGGCAGACTCTGATCTCGCTCATCGCGGCCGGCCCCTAGACCTTCTCGTCGCGCAACTGGCGGCGCAGGATCTTGCCGACGTTCGTCTTCGGCAGTTCCGTGCGGAAGGCGATCTGGCGCGGAACCTTGTAGCCGGTGAGGTGGGTGCGGCAGTGCTCGACGATTGAAGCCTCGGTCAGATCCGGATCCTTCTTGACCACGAAGATCTTGATCGCTTCTCCGGTCTTGGCATCGGGCACACCAACGGCTGCCGACTCCAGTACCCCCGGATGCATGGCGAGAACGTCCTCGATCTCGTTCGGATAGACGTTGAAGCCGGAGACCAGAATCATGTCCTTCTTGCGGTCGACGATCTTGAAGTAGCCCTTGCTGTCCATGATGGCGACATCGCCGGTGCGCAGAAAGCCGTCAGCCATGATGACTTTCTCGGTTTCGTCGGGACGGTTCCAGTAGCCCTTCATCACCTGCGGGCCGCGGATGCACAGTTCGCCGGGTTCGCCCATGGCCACGTCCTTGCCGTCGTCATCCCGAATCGTGACTTCGGTGGAGGAGATGGGCAGGCCGATGCAGCCGTTGTATTCAGGCATGTCGAGCGGGTTCATGGTGGCCGCGGGCGAGGTTTCGGTCAGGCCGTAGGCTTCGATCAGGGTGACGCCGGTGATCTGCTTCCAGCGCTCGGCCACGGCACGCTGCACCGCCATGCCGCCACCCAGCGTGAGATGCAGCTTGCTCAAGTCGATCTTGGCGAACTCCGGATTGTTGATCATGGCATTGAACAGGGTATTGACGCCGGTGATGGTGGAGAACGGATACTTGCCGATTTCCTTGACGAAGGCGGGAATGTCGCGCGGGTTGGTGATCAGCAGGTTGGTGGCGCCGATCTTGAAGAAGGTCAGGCAGTTCGCCGTCAGCGCGAAGATGTGATACAGGGGCAGGGCGGTGACGATCAGTTCGTCATCGCGCAGCGAGGCCTTGATCCAGGCATGCGCCTGCTGCAGGTTGGCGATGATGTTGCGGTGGGTCAGCATCGCGCCCTTCGATACGCCGGTGGTGCCACCGGTGTATTGCAGGAAGGCCAGGTCATCGTGGCCGACCTCGACCGGCTTCAGCGGGTAGCGGCCGCCTTCGATCAGCGCATCGCGCAACTCGATCGCATTGGGGATGTTCCACGCCGGCACCATCTTCTTGACGTGCTTGACCACCACATTGACGATCATGCGTTTGGGGAAGTCCAGCATGTCGCCCAGTTGCGTGACCAGCACGTGCTTGATGGGGGTGCGGGCGATGACGTTGGCCAGCACACTGGCAAAGTTTTCGACGATGACGATTGCTTCGGCACCGGAATCCTTGAGCTGGTGTTCGAGTTCGCGCTCGGTGTACAGCGGATTGCAGTTCACCACCGTGTAGCCGGCGCGCAGGGCGCCATAGAGGCAGACGGGGTACTGCAGCAGGTTGGGCATCATCAGCGCGATGCGGGCGCCCTTCGGCAGCTTCAATACCGACTGGCAATAGGCACCGAAGTCTGCCGACAGCTTGTCCAGTTCGGCGTAGGTGATCGCCTTGTCCATGTTGATGTAGGCCTTGCGCGGCCCGTAGAGCTTCACGCTCTTGGCGAACAGGTCGCCAATCGAGCTGAACTCATTCAAATCGATTTCAGCGGGTACGCCTGCCTGATAACTCGCTAGCCAGATCTTTTCCATTTAAGGTTCCTCCTGAAATATTTCATACATTGTAATCACAAATTGTAATCACAAAGACAGCCGGGGTTTGGTCCCTGGCGGGCCGCCGGGACTCAGCAGAGCCACTTCTTCAGCTGCTCGCAGATCCCCGTGTCGTCGAGCAGATCCATGTGGTGCAGACCGTAGCCAACCCATTGATGTGACGCCGGAAAATGTAGGCTCCGGTTCATTTCCGTGTCCTGCCCCAGCGCGCTGGCGAGCGGCACCAGGCCGTCGCCGAACAGGGGTTCGCTCCGGTTGCCGGGCGCCTTTGCGATTGCCACGCCGGCGGCATAACATTGCACGCCCTCCGGCAGGGGGACAGGCTTTCTTTTTCTGCCATGCGCGAAGCGGTCGCCGTGCAGCCAATCTTCGTCAAGGATGCTGCCATGGCGAAGATCGGTGATGCCTGCGCTGCGGATCTTGCCCAGACGGGCGAGGGCCGCGGTATAGGGGCTGACCTCAAGAATGACATCGATCCAGTTGCCGCCTCGCTCCAGCGGAGCGCCGAGATGTGGCGTGCCGAGAAATGCGATTTGTCGCAGGTGCCCGAGCCAGGCGTGACCGGCAAGCTGCCCATAGTGGAAGGCACTGCGGGTTACCAGGCCACCCATGCTGTGCCCGATGATCGTCAACTGTTCGACCGGGACCGGCCAAGCCTGCAATAGCGTTTCGAGCGTATCGGCAAAGGCGTGACCGCTGCTAGAAACGTGCTGGCCGCTGTTGTAGTGCAGATAGACCGGAGTAAATCCTCCCGCCTTGGCCAGTGCCTCGCCATGATCGTGGCCGTTGCGCCGCCATTGCAGATCATTCATGCAAAGCCCATGCACCAGAACCAGGAGTTTGCCGGTCGGCTGGGGAATATTTGCTGCCAGGTCATGCGTGGCAAGGCTCAGGGGATGTCCGTCGCGGCGCAAGTGCATCGGTATGGCCAATGGGTTCCCGCTGGCCGCGAGGTGATCTCCCAATACGCCGTTGAGCGCGGCCAGCAGCGCTTCGCGCGCGCTTGACGATGTCGCCGGTTCCTTGTCGAGCAACGGAATCAGTTGCTCCAGCAATGCGTCGATGCCGCTGCCGACCAGCCGCGTCGTACCCTGAATGGTCCGATAGACCATTCCGGTGATTCCCTTGGTCGTCTCCTGGCTGTGCTTGCCAAGAGGCCCCGGATTGCGCGTAATGTTGTGGTGCATGTTCTCGACCAGTCGGGTCAGGCCAAGCGTGGCTTCAATGGCCAGTCGGCTGTAGCCGCGGATGTCGGTCGGCCGGATATGGGTTTTCTTCGTCATGGCAGCGTCACCAGGCGCTCATCGTTAGAATGCTTCGTTTCTCACCAGACGATTATCCCATGGTGCCCTCGGTGCTTTCCCGTCGCAGCCACGCTGGAGTGTGGCGATTGACCGGCGTTTCCGTCCAATGGGCGAGACGATGATGCGCTTGTGCCTGTCCGCACTATGGGCATTGGTCTGCCTGCCGGCCCACGCGCAGACTGTCGTGACCGACGCCAGCGGAGCCAGCATCAAGCTCGCTGCACCGGCGCGGCGCATCGTTAGTCTGGCGCCGAACATTACCGAGCTGTTGTTCGCCGCCGGCGCAGGAGATCGGGTGGTGGGCAATGTGGACTTCGGCAACTATCCTCCAGCGGCAAAGGCGCTGCCCAAAGTGGGGGGCTATTCTCTTGACCTGGAAGCCATCGTCGCCCTCAAACCCGATCTGGTCATGGGCTGGGAGAGCGGCAACGCACCGGCGTCGATCTCCCGTCTGCGTGCCATGGGCCTGACCGTGCACCTTTCCGAATCGAAGCGCATCGAGGACATTGCCGGCGAGTTGGAGCAGATCGGCAAGCTTGCCGGCACCGAGGCCACGGCCAAAGCAGCGGCAAACGCATTTCGGGAGCGCTATGCAGCACTGGCCACCCGCTTCAGCCAGCGGCCACTGGTGACGGTGTTTTATCAGATATGGAAGCAACCCCTGATGACGGTCAACGGCAAGCAGATCATCAGCGATGTCATCCGCCTGTGCGGCGGCCAAAATGTGTTTGCCAATCTGCCGGCACTGGCGCCGAATGTCTCGGTGGAGGCGGTGATCACGGTCAATCCAGAGGTCATCGTGGCCAGCGGTATGGACGATTCGCGCCCCGAGTGGCTGGACGACTGGCGGCGCTGGACCACGCTGGCGGCAGTACGCAGGGACAACCTGTATTTCGTTCCGCCCGATGTGGTTCAGCGCCACACGCCGCGCATCCTGGATGGTGCCGAGATCCTTTGCGCCCATCTCGAAACCGCGCGCGGCAAGCGCCCCCGTTAGCTGGCGCAGCCCTTCAGGTGCCGTGCTTGGTGTTTCTGCCGCGAAACTCCATGGCCATTTCGAAAGCCGCGCGGGTGAATGCGAGGACTTCGGCGAACTCCTTGTCGTTCAGGCTGCGCGCTTCGTCGTCGCCACGGTAGATATTGGCAAACTCGCGTTCGCGCGCCGACTGGATCAGCAGTCTGCCGACGCCGAGTGCTTCCAGGCTGCGCCACAGGTCCGGATTGGAGCCGCGGGTGAACTTCATGACGAAGCCGATCGGGTCGTTGCGGCCGAGGACCGCCGCCAGTCTCAGAATCAGCTCGAATGGAACGGCGATGCGGCCGTTTTCCCAGGCTTCGATGAGCGACGGATCCTTCAGATTGATCGCGGCGCCGACTTCCGTGATGGTCAGGCCGGTAGCCTTGCGCATGCGGCGCAGCGTGGCTCCGGTCTTGCCCCAGACGCCGGGTTCGGCGAGTCCGGGCAGCAGGGCCTTGGCTATGTTGGCCGCCGTGTGCAGGGTCGAAGCGGCGCCAACCGTGGCGGCGCCCATGTCGAGCACCTTGCCGGCCATGGAACGCATCTGATCCACCAGGCCGGACTCGGTCTGCTCTGCCGCCTGGGGCTTTGCTGCAGGTTTCGCCGGTGCGCGCTTGCTGACCGGCGGTTTGCGTTTTGGAGTTGTGGCGCCAACCATGACGTCTCGATGCTCGCCTGACTACTTTCCCTGGATTCTCTGCCGCGATTCGTGGCGCTCCTGCGCCTCGATCGAATAAGCGGTGGTGGGGCGCGCCAGAAGGCGGCGCAAGCCGATCGGATCGCCCGTTTCCTCGCAGAAGCCGTAGGCACCCGCTTCGATGCGCTGCAGCGCTGCTTCAACGCGTGGCAGCATCTTGCGCTCGCGGTCGCGGATGCGCAGCTCGATGGCGTTTTCTTCCTCGATCGTGGCCCGGTCATTGGGGTCGGCTTCGGCCTCTCCGTCGCGCAGGTGATCGATGGTCATGGTGGCGTTGTCGAGAAGATCCTGGCGCTGCTTGCGCAGGAGGTCACGGAAAAAGCCGAGCTGAGCCGCATTCATGTAGGAACTGGCGGGCATCGCCAGCAGGGCCTTCTCGGTCAGTGTCTTTGCAGTGTTAGCCATTACTTTTTACCCGGGTGTCTGTTCGGTCTTGAGTAACCGAGACTCGCTACTCTATCGAAAGACCGGCCCGACGTCAGAGGAATTTCTTCGGCCTTCGCCTCACGCCTTGCGCAGGTCGTGGTGTTTCAACGGCAGCGAGCGGATGCGCTTGCCGGTGGCGGCGAAGATCGCATTGCACACGGCCGGTGTCAGCGGCAGGATCGCAGGCTCGCCATGGCCGCCCCAGAAGCCTCCGGTGGGAACCAGCACGGTTTCGACCTTGGGCATCTCGGATATCTGCGGCAGCGGGAAATTGTGGAAGTTCGATTCGACGATGCGCCCGTCCTTCACGTTGTTTTCCTGATACAGGATGCTGCCGAGGCCGTAGATGACATTGCCCTCGGCCTGCGCCCTGCAGGTGTCCGGGTTCACCACGTGTCCCGAATCGATGGCGACGACAATGCGGTGCACCTTGACCTCTCCCTTGGCGCTGACCGACACCTCCGCCACCATCGCCGCATAGCTGCCGAATCCATCAACCACCGCGAGGCCGCGGTGAAGGCCGGCGGCGAGCGGGCCGCCCCAGTTCGCCGCCTTCGCTGCTGCTTCGAGGACCAGGCGATTCTTGTCGCCCGGCTTCAGCATCGCCAGCCGATACTCGAGCGGATCCCTGTTCGCTGCGACCGCCAGTTCGTCGATGAAGCACTCGCGATAGAAGGCGTTCTGCTGCCCCGGTGCACGCCAGAAGCCAACCGGGACATGGCCGTTGAGCATGGCGTAGTCGACCTGCTGGTGCGGCACCGTGTAGGGCATGTCGCTCAGCGTGCGCACCGCCGTGAAGTCGATGCCGTCCTTGCCGAGCGCTTGCGGCATCAGCACCTTGAGGATGGAGGGGCAGGCGATCCGCGTGTGCATCGCGATCAGGTTTCCCCTGGCATCGAGCCCGGCCTTCATCCGCACCACGCTGGCCGGGCGGTAGAAGCCGTGCTGCATGTCTTCTGCTCGCGACCACATCAGCTTTACCGGCACGCCCGGCATCGCCATGGCGATCTTCACGCCCTGTTTGACGAAGTCCTGCGGTCCGCCGCGACGGCCGAAGCCGCCGCCGAGCATCATCTTGTGCACCTCGACCTTTTCCAGCGGCAGGCCTGAAGTTTCTGCGGCGGCCGCCATCGAGGCTTCACCGTTCTGGGTCGAGGTCCACACTTCGAGGAATCCTTCGGGCTTCAGCCACGCCGTGCAGGTTTGCGGTTCCATGGTGGCGTGGTTGAGGTAGGGCGAGGAGTATTCGGCCTCGATCACCCTGGCCGCGCTGGTCATCGCCGTATCGCCATCGCCGACTTTTCTCGCCTGCGGCAGCTTGGGGTCGTTCAGGCCCTCGCGCAGCATGGCCATGATGCTTGCCGTCGACGCATTGCCGTTGGCACCGGCATCCCAATCGATCTTGAGGGCCTGCAAGGCCTGGTCGGCGCGCCACCAGCTGTCGGCAACGACGGCCACGAAGTCGGGCTGGCGCACCACCTTCTTCACGCCGCGCATTTTTTCTGCCGCGGTCGAATCCACATTTTTCAGCTTACCGCCGAATACCGGGCACTGGGCGATCGAAGCGTGCTGTATGCCTGGCAGCACCACGTCGACACCGAACACCGGCTTGCCCATGACCTTGTCGGGAATGTCGAAGCGGCGCTTGTGCTTGCCGGCGATCTTCCAGTCCTTCGGGTCACGCAGGGCGATGTCCTTCGGCGGCGCCAGCTTGGCTGCCTCCGCGGCCACCTCGCCATAGCGCAGGGTGCGCCTGCTCGGCCCGTGCGTGATGACGCCGCGCTCCGCCGTGCATTCTGCCGCCGGAACATTCCAGCGGGCGGCTGCGGCGCTGGTCAGCATCATGCGCGCGGCGGCTCCGGCCTTGCGGACATAATCCTGCGAGCTGCGCACGCCCTGGCTGCCGCCGGTGGACATCGATCCCCAGATCCGATTCCGGCGGATGTGTTCATTCGGCGAAGCAAATTCGGAACTGACCTTGGCCCAGTCGCAGTCGAGTTCCTCTGCCACCAGTTGCGCCAGCGCCGTGTAGGTGCCCTGGCCCATTTCCGAGCGGGCGATCCGCACCACCACACGGTCGTCGGCATGGATGACCACCCAGGCGTTGACCTCCGTGGCCGGTTTTCCCGCCGCAGCCATGGTGGCCAGAGGGAAGGAAAACTCCAGCGAGAGTCCACCGCCGAGCGCAGCCGAGACCTTGAGAAATTCGCGACGATTGATTTTCATGGCGTTCTCCCTAGGCTTTCTTCGGCGTGGCGGAAGGCGCAGGATGGGCAGCGACGGCATGGATCGCCTCGCGCACCCGGGTGTAGGTCCCGCAGCGGCAAAGGTTCGTCATCGCCTTGTCGATCTCGGCGTCGGTCGGCTTGGGCTTCTCCGCCAACAGTGCCGCGGCCGACATGATCATGCCGGTCTGGCAATAGCCGCATTGCGGCACGTCGTGCTCGATCCATGCCTCCTGCAGACGATGCATCCCGCCCTTGGCCAGGCCTTCGATGGTCACCACTTTCTTGCCGACAGCCGCCGAGGCCTGCATGGCACAGGACCGCACCGGAGAGCCGTCGACATGAACCGTGCAGGCGCCGCACAGTGCCACGCCGCAGCCGTACTTGGCGCCGAGCAGGCCGAGGTGGTCGCGCAGCACCCACAGCAGGGGCATGTCGGGCTCAACATCGACCTGGTGAAGCTTCCCATTTACGTTCAGCTTGAGCATGGAGCCTCCGCAAAAGTTTGGACGATGGCAATGACCCAGTGTGTCATGGAGAAATGGCGGCGCACCGATGTGCAAGTATTTCCCGATTGCCGGCGGCGGTCAATACTGCAAACAGGTTGTTAACTGTCGGCGATTGGATTTTTCAGCAGGGAACAAACCAGCGTCGTCCGTCGACGGCCAGTTCGCGCAACGGGTGGCCATAGAGTCGGGTCAGGCTGGCTTCGGTGATGACCTCGCCGGCCGGTCCGGCCAGCCATTCGCCATCGCCGAACAG
>JBIJDI010000026.1:0-14063 GCA_044344235.1 Sulfuritalea sp.
CAGATGGCCGAGGCGGCGAAGCGCGACATGGAATCGCGCGGCATGGGCATGAAGAACATTCCGGTCGAGGCGTCCTGGTTTACCGAGCAGGCGACACGCCGGGTGAAGTTGGGCCTGCTGCTGGCCGAGTTGGTCAAGGCCAAGGATCTCCACGTCAAGCCGGAGCAAGTACGCGCCATTGTTGACGAATTTGCCGAAACTTTCGAGGACCCCAAGGAAGTTGTCCGCTGGTACTATTCCCAACCACAGCGACTGGCCGAAGCCGAGGCCTTGGCGCTTGAAAACAATGTAGTGGATTGGGCGCTTGCGAATGCCAAAGTCACCGAAACCCCCATCGCCTTTGATGCACTGATGGGAAATGCAGCTTGATCTTGCCGGAGATGTCCATGTACGGTTCGCGACAAAACGGTGGTGCCTACGACGCGCCGGCCCATGACACGCAGGCGCTGGGCCTGGTACCCATGGTCATCGAGACCAGCGGGCGCGGCGAGCGGGCCTACGATATCTATTCGCGGCTGTTGCGCGAACGGGTAATCTTTCTGGTCGGCCCGGTCAACGACGGGACGGCGAATCTGATCGTCGCGCAACTGCTGTTTCTGGAATCGGAAAATCCGGACAAGGACATTTTCTTCTACATCAACTCGCCGGGCGGCTCCGTTACCGCGGGGATGGCGATCTACGACACCATGCAGTTCATCAAGCCGAACGTGTCGACGCTGTGTATCGGGCAGGCCTGCAGCATGGGTTCATTCCTGCTTGCCGCCGGTGAGAAGGGCAAGCGCTATTGCCTGCCGAATTCGCGCGTGATGATCCATCAGCCGATGGGCGGTTTTCAGGGCCAGGCTTCGGACATCGAGATCCATGCCAAGGAAATCCTGTTTCTCAAGCAGAAACTCAACAGCATGCTGGCGCATCACACCGGCCAGACGATCGAGCGCATCGAGCGCGATACCGATCGCGACAACTTCCTTTCAGCCGAAGCGGCGGTCGAGTACGGCCTGGTCGACAAGGTGTTGACCAGTCGCGACGAAGCCGTCGAAGCGGCCAAGGTTTGATCGTTCGCAGAGACGGAGACGAAGATGGCAGACAAAAAAGCGGGTAGCGGCGAAAAGCTGTTGTATTGCTCCTTCTGCGGCAAGAGCCAGCATGAAGTCAAGAAGCTGATTGCCGGTCCATCCGTTTTCATCTGCGACGAGTGCATCGAACTCTGCAACGACATCATTCGCGACGAAATTGCCGCCGTTCCTGAGGGTACGTCCAAGCGCGAACTGCCGGCACCGAAGGAAATCCGCGAAATGCTCGATCAGTACGTGATCGGGCAGGACTCGGCGAAGAAGATTCTCGCGGTCGCGGTCTACAACCACTACAAGCGTATCCGGCACCAGGAAAAAGGCAGCGACGGCATCGAGCTGTCGAAGAGCAACATCCTGCTGATCGGCCCTACCGGTTCAGGCAAGACGCTGCTGGCCCAGACGCTGGCGCGCACGCTCAACGTGCCCTTCGTCATGGCCGACGCGACGACGCTGACCGAAGCGGGCTATGTCGGCGAGGACGTCGAGAACATCATCCAGAAACTGTTGCAAAAGTGTGATCACGAAGTCGAAAAGGCCCAGCAGGGTATCGTCTATATCGACGAGATCGACAAGATTTCGCGCAAGTCGGACAACCCTTCGATTACCCGCGATGTCTCCGGCGAAGGTGTGCAGCAGGCGCTGCTGAAGCTGATCGAGGGTACGGTAGCCAGCATTCCGCCGCAGGGCGGGCGCAAGCACCCGAACCAGGATTTCATCCAGATCGACACCACCAACATCCTGTTCATCTGTGGCGGCGCCTTCGATGGCCTCGACAAGGTGATTCGCAATCGGTCCGAAAAGGGCGGTATCGGCTTTGGCGCCGAAGTGAAAAGTCGTGACGCAGGCAATGTCAGCGAGATGCTGAAGCAGGTTGAGCCCGAGGACATGATCAAGTTCGGCCTGATTCCGGAACTGATCGGCCGCCTGCCGGTGATCGCGACCTTGCAGGAGCTCGAAGAAGAGGCTCTGGTCGAAATCCTGATCGCACCGAAGAATGCCCTGATCAAGCAGTATCACAAGCTGTTTGCCATGGAAGGGGTGGAACTCGAAGTTCGCCCCTCGGCGCTGCAGGCAATTGCCAAGAAGGCGCTGAAGCGCAAGACGGGTGCCCGTGGCCTGCGCTCGATTCTGGAGAACGTGCTGCTCGATACCATGTACGAACTGCCCACCATGGAAAGCGTGAGCAAGGTCGTGATCGATGAGAGCACCATCGAAAGCGGTGCCCAGCCGCTGATGATCTACGCCGATCAGCCGAAGGTTTCGGGTTCGAACTGAGTCTTTCAGAGCTTCTTTCCGAGTTCTGATCCGGCGGCGAGAGCCGCCTTGAATACCGGTCAGCCGCCCCAATGTGGATGGCGTGACTCATAACCGAAGGACACGATGATGTCTGGCACACCCGACTCCCTGATAGAAACCCAATCCCTCCCGCTACTGCCCCTGCGCGACGTAGTGGTATTCCCGCATATGGTGATCCCGCTGTTCGTCGGGCGACCCAAGTCCATCAAGGCCCTCGAAACGGCCATGGAGAGCGGCAAGAACATCCTCCTTGTGGCGCAGAAGTCCGCTGCCAAGGATGAGCCGGTGCCGGAGGATATGTACGAGATCGGCTGTCTGGCCAATATCCTGCAGATGCTCAAGCTGCCCGACGGCACGGTGAAAGTGCTGGTCGAAGGCGTGCAGCGCGCGCGCGTTCTGCGCATCGAGGACCAGCGTACCCTGTTCGTTGCCGATATCAGCCTGATCCCGGTTGAAGAGCGCGCCGACAATGAGATCGAGGCCCTGCGCCGCACGGTGCTGGCGCAGTTCGATCAGTACGTGAAGCTCAACAAGAAGATTCCGCCCGAGGTATTGACCTCGCTGGCCGGCATCGAGGAGGCCGGGCGTCTGGCCGATACGATTGCCGCCCATCTGCCGCTGAAGCTTGAACAGAAACAGGAAGTGCTGGAAGTCTTCGGCGTGCCGGAACGTCTGGAAAAGCTGCTCGGCCAGTTGGAAGCCGAACTCGATATCCTGCAGGTCGAAAAGCGCATTCGCGGCCGCGTCAAGCGCCAGATGGAAAAGAGTCAGCGCGAGTACTACCTCAACGAGCAGGTCAAGGCCATCCAGAAAGAACTCGGCGAAGGTGAAGAAGGCGCCGACATCGACGAGATGGAGAAAAAGATCAAGGCCGCCGGCATGAGCAAAGAAGCTCTGGTCAAGGTCAATGCCGAGGTCAAGAAGCTCAAGCTGATGTCGCCCATGTCGGCCGAAGCCACCGTGGTGCGCAACTACATCGAAACCCTGCTGGCGCTGCCGTGGAAGAAAAAGTCGCGCATCAGCAAGGATCTGTCTGCCGCCGAGAAAATTCTCGACCGGGACCACTACGGCCTCGACAAGGTCAAGGAGCGCATCGTTGAATACCTTGCCGTGCAGCAGCGGGTAGACAAGGTCAAGGCGCCGATCCTGTGCCTGGTCGGCCCTCCGGGTGTCGGCAAGACCTCGCTCGGCCAGTCGATCGCCAAGTCTACCAATCGCAAGTTCATTCGCATGGCCCTCGGTGGTGTGCGTGATGAAGCCGAGATTCGCGGTCACCGCCGCACCTACATCGGATCGATGCCGGGCAAGATTCTGCAGAACATGACCAAGGTCGGGGTCAAGAACCCGCTGTTCCTGCTCGACGAAGTCGACAAGATGGGTCAGGACTTCCGTGGCGATCCTTCGTCGGCACTGCTCGAAGTGCTCGATCCCGAGCAGAATCATACGTTCCAGGACCACTACATCGAAGTCGATTTCGACTTGTCCGATGTCATGTTCGTCGCGACGGCCAATACGCTGAATATTCCAGCCGCATTGCTCGATCGCCTGGAGGTGATTCGTCTTTCCGGCTATACCGAGGACGAAAAAGTCAATATCGGCCTGCGCTATCTGGTGCCGAAGCAGCTCAAGAACAATGGCATCAAACGCGACGAACTCGCCATCACCGAGGACGCGCTGCGCGACATCGTGCGTTACTACTCGCGTGAAGCTGGCGTGCGGTCGCTGGAGCGCGAGATTTCGAAGATTTGCCGCAAGGTGGTGAAGTCGCTGGTAATGAAGGCGCGCAAGAACAAGATCGTGGTCAATGCCAAAAATCTCGACAAGTTCCTCGGTGTGCGCCGCTACAGTTTCGGCATGGCGGAAAAGGACAACCAGATCGGTCAGGTGACCGGGCTGGCCTGGACTGAAGTCGGCGGCGAGTTGCTCACCATCGAAGCCGTCGCCCTGCCCGGCAAGGGCAAGACCATGACCACCGGCAAGCTGGGCGAGGTCATGCAGGAATCGATCCAGGCGGCACTGTCGGTGGTGCGCAAGCGCAGCCAGTCGCTGGGCATCCCCGACGATTTCTACCAGAAGAACGACATCCACATTCACCTGCCGGAAGGTGCAACGCCCAAGGATGGCCCGAGTGCCGGCGTTGCCATCTGTACCGCACTGGTCTCGGTCCTGGCCGGCATCCCGGTGCGTGCGGATGTGGCGATGACGGGCGAGATCACCTTGCGCGGCGAAGTGCTGCCAATCGGCGGCCTCAAGGAAAAACTGCTGGCAGCGGTGCGTGGCGGCATCCGCCTGGCCCTGATCCCGGAAGAGAACGTCAAGGATCTGGCGGAGATTCCCGATACCATCAAGAACCGCATCGAGATTCAGCCGGTGCGGTGGATCGACAAGGTGCTCGAGTTCGCGTTGGAACGCATGCCCGAGCCTCTGCCGGAAAAGGCCGCAACGCCTGCTGTGGCCGTCGTCGCCGAAGATGCTGTGGTGACAGGCGTAGTGACCCACTGATGAAGCTCCTGCGTAGCGGACGGGCTAGCAAAAGACGCTGACCTCGCCGCTACGGATGATGAAGCCCCTGCGTAGCGGACGGGCCAGCCACGCTGACCTCGCCGCTACGGATGACGCCGGCCCGCGAAGCAGCATTCCCGGCGCGCAAGGCGAGCGCGAACTGGTAGAATCGCTGCCGGCTGCCCGATGGGGGCAGCTTTGTTCAGCGGGTGCTTAGCTCAGTTGGTAGAGCGTCTGCCTTACACGCAGAATGTCGGCGGTTCGACCCCGTCAGCACCCACCAAATAACCCGCTCGAACAAAGGCGAACATCGGTTCGCCTTTGTCGCTTTCAGGGTCCTAAGCGCATGCTCGATTTCGTTCGCAACAACAAGAGAATCACCCAGGGTTTCCTCGCACTGATCACGCTTCCATTTGCTTTCTGGGGCGTCGATTCCTACGTGCGCAATGCTGACGTCGGGGCGGGTGTCGCCACTGTCGGCGGCAGCAAGATTACGCGGCAGGAACTGCAATCGGCCATGCGCGAACAGCAGGAACGGATGCGCGCCCAACTTGGTGGCAAAGTCGATCCGGCGATGTTCGAAACGCCGCAGATGCGTCGCGCCGTGCTCGATTCACTGGTCACGCAACGGTTGCTGGCGGAGCAGACGCAGAAAGCCAAACTGGTGGTCGGCAACGAACAACTGATCCAGTTCATTGCCGGGGTTCCCTCGTTACAGGAAAACGGCAAGTTTTCCAAGGAACGCTACGAGGCACTGGTTGCCGCGCAGGGCATGAGCAAAGAGATGTTCGAAGCACGTCTGCGGCAGGACATGGCCATGCAGCAATTGATGCTGCCGGTCATCGAAGCGGGGATCACCGGGCAGGTTGCCGCTGCTCGCTGGCTGGTGACGCAGCTGGAGCAGCGCGAGATCGGCGAAGTTCGCCTGATGCCCGAAAGCTACGCCGGTCAGGTGAAGCTTGCCGCCGATGCGGTGCAGAAGCATTACGAAGCCAATCGCAAGCAGTATGAATTGCCGGAGCAGGTGCGCGCCGAGTTTCTGGTGCTGAGCCGCGATGGGATGATCGCGCAGGCATCCGTCAGTGACGAGGAAGTCAAGGCAGCCTATCAGTCGCGTGCAGATCGCTACAAGGAAGGCGAAACGCGCCGCGCCAGCCATATCCTGATTCGCGCCGCCAAGGACGCGCCGGAGGCGGAAGCCAAGGCAGCAAAGGCCAAGGCCGATGAACTTCTGGCTCAGGTCAAGAAGGCCCCGGCTGATTTCGCCAAGATTGCCAAGCAGAATTCGCAGGACCCCGGCTCTGCAGAGAAGGGTGGCGACCTCGACTGGTTCGGGCGCGGGGCGATGGTCAAGGCGTTCGAGGACACGGCCTTTACGCTAAAGGAAGGGCAGGTTTCGGACGTCGTGCGTTCCGATTTTGGTTTTCACATCATTCGTTTGGCGGGAGTGCGTGCCGAGCGCAGCAAACCGTTCGAGGAGGTCAAGGCCGATCTGCTGGCTGAACTCAAGCGCGAAGCTGGGATGAAAAAATATGCCGAAGCAGCCGAGGCGTTTGGCAACACAGTTTACGAACAGGCTGACAGCCTGAAGCCGGCGGCCGAAAAGTGGAAGCTGGAGATTCGTCAGACGCAGTGGTTGGCCAAGGGTGGCAAGTTGCCGCCGCCCTTCGACAATCCAAAGCTGGCCGCGGCACTGTTCAGCGACGATGGACTGAAAAACAAGCGCAACTCCGAGGCGGTTGAAGTGGCGCCGGGGGCGCTGGTGTCTGCTCGCGTGCTCGAACACAAACCCGCCGCCGTACAGTCGCTTGACGTGGTCAAGGGGGACATCGAGAAGCGTCTGGTGCGCGACGAAGCATTCAAACTGGCGACAAAGGATGGCGAGGACAAGTTGTCACGATTGGCGAAAGGGGAGGTGGTAGCCCTCAATTGGTCGCCTGCGCGCAATGTGAGCCGCACGGCGGCGCAAGGAATGCCGGGTGATTCTCTGCGCGCGGTATTCAAGGCGGATACCGGAAAGCTCCCCGCTTACACGGGGGTTGCCGTGCCCGGCAACGGCTACGCCCTATATCGCATCAGCTCGGTCAAGGGCGTTGGCGAGGTCGGCAAGGATGACCCGGTGGGTCGCGCCCTGGCCCAGCAATACACCCGGTTCGTGGCGGAGGAAGAATTTTCGGCCTGGATGTCGACTTTGAAGGAGAAGTATCCAGTGGAGATCAACAAGGCCGTACTGGAGAGCAAGGATCGCTGATCTGCTGAACTCCAAAAAAATAGCCCCGCATCGCGGGGCTATTTTTTTGGAGCAGCGCGGACAAGTCAGCCAGGCAGCGGGTCCGCGTTACCCATGGCGACGGTATGCGTGCCGCCATCGACGTACAGGATCTCGCCGGTGATGCCGCTGGCCAGATCGGAGAGCAGGAAGGCGGCGGCATTGCCGACTTCGTCGATGGTCACATTGCGGCGCAAAGGGGCATGGTGGGCGTTGTAGGCCAGCAGTTTACCGAAGTTGCCGATGCCGGAGGCGGCCAGCGTCTTGATCGGGCCGGCGGACAGCGCGTTGGCGCGGATGCCCTGCGGGCCGAGGCAGAAGGCGAGATAGCGCGTTGCGGCTTCGAGGCTGGCCTTGGCCAGGCCCATGGTGTTGTAGTTGGGCATGGTGCGCACCGCGCCGAGATAGGACAGCGCCAGTAGCGACGGGTTCTTGCCGTTCAGCAGCAATGGCCGGGCGGCTTTCGCCAGAGCAGGATAGCTGTAGGACGATACATCGTGAGCGATGCGAAAGGATTCGCGCGACATCCCCTCCAGGAAATCGCCTTCGATCGCGTCGTTGGGGGCAAAGGCGATGGAATGCACCAGACCGTCAAGGCCGTCCCAATGCTTGCCGAGTTCCGCAAAGACCGCGTCAATTTGTGCGTCATCGCCTACATCACAGGGGAAAATCGCCTTGGAGCCGAATTCGTCAGCAAATTTGGCAATCCGGTCGCGGACACGGTCATTCTGATAGGTGAAGGCCAAGTCGGCGCCTTCACGGTGGCAAGCCTTGGCGATACCGTAAGCAATTGACCGGTTGGAAATCAGGCCGGTGATCAGAATGCGTTTTCCAGCGAGAAATCCCATCGCTTTTTCCTTGGTTGAATCCAGCGGTGGATTATAGCGGATCAGCTAAACTCACCGTCATGCGTAGCGTCTTCCTTTGTCTTTCTGTTCTGCTGCTGAGCGCCTGCGGCAGTGCCTGGAATGATCCCTACCCCGCCGCCGATCGAGGCAAGAACATCCTCTACAGCGCCTTCACCGAGCGGCCCAAGCATCTCGATCCGGTTCAATCCTACAGCGAGGACGAGATCACATTCACGGCGCAGATCTATGAGCCGCCACTGCAGTATCACTATCTCAAACGCCCCTATACGCTGACCGCCGCCACCGTGGAGGCGGTGCCGCAGCCGCGCTACCTTGATGCGAAGGGGCGCGTCCTGGCGGCCAACGTCGACGTGACGAAAATCGCCTTCACCGACTATGTGATTGCGCTCAAGCCCGGCATCCGCTATCAGCCGCATCCGGCGTTTGCCCGCACGGCAACAGGCGATTACGCCTATCACGCGCTGTCGCCCCGGCAACTGGCGGGCGTCAGCACGCTGGCAGAATTCGACCAGCGCGATACGCGCGAACTGACCGCCGGCGACTATGTGTATGGCCTGAAACGGCTCGCGCATCCACGGCTTCACTCGCCGATCTTTGGTTTGATGGATGACTACGTTGTGGGTCTGGGCGATTTCGCCAAGCGCCTGAAGGCGGAGAAGGACAAGCCGTGGATCGATTTGCGCGAACATCCGCTTGAGGGCGCCGAAGTCATCGACCGCTACCACTACCGGATCCGGGTCAAGGGCAAGTACCCGCAGTTCTTGTACTGGCTGGCGATGCCGTTCTTTGCTCCGATGCCGTGGGAGGCGGACAAGTTTCACAGCCAGCCGGGGATGGCGGAGAAGAATCTGACGCTCGACTGGTATCCGATCGGCACCGGTCCCTACATGCTGACCGAGAATAATCCCAATGCGCGCATGGTGCTCGAGAAGAATCCGAATTTCCGGCAGGAACGTTATCCCTGCGAGGGAGAGCCGGAAGATGCTGCGGAGGGACTGCTCAAGGATTGCGGCCAGTTGCTGCCTTTCATCGACAAGGTGGTATTCACCCGCGAGAAGGAACAGATTCCCTACTGGAACAAGTTTCTGCAGGGTTACTACGATGCGTCCGGCATTTCATCGGACGCCTTCGATCAGGCGGTGCAGGTCACTGCCGGCGAGATCACCCTGTCCGACGACATGCGCGTACAGGGCATCGTGCTGACCACGTCGGTGGCGACGTCGAGCATGTACATGGGCTTCAACTGGCTGGACCCGCTGGTCGGCGGTGTCGATTCAAAGACGGCGGACAGCGCCCGCAAGCTGCGCCAGGCGATTTCCATTGCCATCGATCAGGAAGAATTCATTTCGATTTTCCAGAACGGTCGCGGCGTCGCGGCGCAGGGACCGATCCCGCCCGGTATTTTTGGTCATCGGGAGGGCGCGGCAGGCATCAATCCCAATATGTACGACTGGATCGATGGTCAGCCGCGGCGCAAGTCGATCGCCGAGGCCAAGCGACTTCTGGCCGAGGCCGGCTGGCCCAACGGGCGCGAGGCGAAGACCGGCGAGCCGCTGGTGATCAATCTCGATACCACGGCCACCGGCGTCGGCGCCAAGGCCCGCATCGACTGGCTCAACAAGCAGTTCGCCAGGATCGACACGCAACTGGTGGTGCGCAGTACAGACTACAACCGCTTTCAGGAAAAGGTACGCAAGGGCGCAGTGCAACTGTTCTACTTTGGCTGGAACGCGGACTATCCCGATCCCGAAAATTTCATGTTTCTGCTGCACGGCAAGCAGGGCAAGGTGAGGCACAGCGGCGAGAACGCCGCCAACTATGAGAACCCGGAATACGACCGGTTGTTCGAGCGCATGAAGGCCATGGAGAGCGGCGCGCCGCGGCAGGAACTGATCGACCGCATGACGTCCATCCTGCGACAGGATGCACCCTGGATCTGGGGCTTCCATCCGAAGGATTACACCTTGCGCCATGCATGGCTAACCAACCGGAAGCCGAGCAAGGTCGGCCACAACACGCTCAAGTACCAGCGTGTCGATGCGGCCTTGCGCGAGCAACGCCGCGCCGAGTGGAACCGTCCCGTGGTATGGCCGGTACTACTGCTGGTGTTGGTGCTCGGTGCGGCAATCTGGCCCGCGTGGCGGGGCTACCGTCGGCGGGAGACAGCGACCGCGCGCTAAGCGTCGATCGGCTGCCATTCGCCATAGCGCAAGGCCTCGAGCGGGCGGAACTTGGCCTTGTAGGCCATCTTGCGGCTGTCGCGAATCCAGTAGCCGAGATACAGCCAGGGCAGATGCACGTGCTGGCACTGCGCGATTTGCCAGAGAATGGCGAAGGTGCCGTAGCTGGCGCGGACGATGTCCGGATCGTAGAAGGTGTAGACCGACGAAAGCCCATCGGCCAGCACGTCGATGATGCTGACGACGCGCAGCACGCCGTTTTCCCGGAACTCTATCAACCGGCTGTCGACATGGGTCTGCAGCAGGAAGTGGGCGTACTGGTCGCGGCTGTCCTGGTCCATGCCGCCGCCGCAATGACGCGCTGCCTGATAGCGCTGGTAGAGCTGATAGTGCTCTTCGCGGAACGTCAAACTGCACTCGCGTGCGACGAGCTCTGCATGCAGCGCGAGGGCGCGGCGCTGACTGCGATTGGGTACAAACGCCGTCACGTCAAGTCGCACCGGCTGACATTCGCGGCAGGCATCGCAATAGGGACGATAGGTGAATACGCCGCTGCGGCGAAATCCGGCCCGTACCAGTTCGCTGTAGGTGGCGCTGTCGATCAGGTGCGTGGGCGTGGCCACCTGCGACCGGGCGATGCGACCCGGCAGGTAGGAGCAGCCGTAGGGCGCCGTGGCGTAGAACTGCAGCAACGGAAAGGGCGGCAGATCACGAAGGTGAGTCACGGCTGGCGCCTGAAATAACCGTCGATGGCGTCCGCCGGCCAGTGCCCGGGCTCATCGCCTTGCGCGCACAAATCATCCAGCTGCGCGGCAAAGTCGCAACGGGGAATCGGGCGGGCGCCGAGCGAGGCGAGGTGTCTGGTTTCCATCTGACAGTCGATTATGCCGAATCCGCGTCGCTTGAGGTGTGCACACAAATGGGCGAGCGCAATTTTTGATGCGTCACGCACGTCGCTGAACATCGATTCGCCGTAAAAGGCCCGGCCGATCGCGACACCGTAAAGCCCTCCGGCGATCCTGTCGTCGATCCATGTTTCCACGCTATGCGCGTAGCCGAGCCGGTGCAGTTCGCGATACGCAGCTTGCATTTCTCCGGTGATCCAGGTCCCGGCCTGACCTTCGCGAGGCTTACCGGCGCAGGCGCGGACGACATCATCGAAGGCCGAGTCGAGGCGAACTTCGTACTTCGCATTGCGCAGGGTTTTCGCCAGCGAGGCGGATATCCTGAGTTCGTCGGGAGCGAGCACCATGCGCGGATCAGGACTCCACCACAGGATCGGCTCGCCCGCCGTATACCAGGGAAAAATACCTTGTCGATAGGCGGCGATCAGGCGCTGCGGGCTTAAATCGCCGCCGGCTGCAAGCAGACCGTCGGGTTCAACCAGCGCCCTTTCAAGCGCAGGAAATTCAGGTTCCCGAGGCAGCCACGGAATCATCAGCCCTGCGGAAAGGTGACCACGTGGTCGACATCGAGGCGGATGCCGATTCTTTCGCCAATGGCGTGGTTGTGATGGGAAGGCACCAGGGACAGCACCTGCGCACCGGACGCGAGGCGCAGTGTGTAGAGAAACTCCGCACCGCGAAAGGCCTTGGCGATGACTTCGGCTTTCACTTCGCTGTCGTCATCATGGACTACATCGTCCGGGCGCAACAGAACATCCAGCCTGCAGTCGCGTTGGCATTCGGCGCAACTTGGTCCGCAATCCATCGGCACATCGGATTCGAGTCGGCCCAGTTCCACCTGAACTACCTGTCGTGAAATAACCTCGCCGGGCAGGAACACGCCTTGGCCGATGAAATCGGCAACCTGGCGCGTGGCGGGGCGGTGATAGAGGTTATATGGCGTGTCCCACTGCTCGATGGCGCCTTCGCGCATGATGCCGACCATGTCAGCGACGGCGAAGGCTTCGTTCTGGTCATGGGTGACCAGGATGGCAGCCATGTTTGCGCGTTTGAGAATGTCGCGCACTTCCAGTGACAATCGCTCACGCAGTTCAACGTCGAGATTGGAAAAAGGCTCGTCGAGCAGCAGCAAATGCGGCTGTGGCGCCAGGGCGCGCGCCAGTGCCACGCGTTGCTGCTGGCCGCCGGAGAGCTCGTGCGGATAGCGCCCGCCTAGATCAACCAAGCCGATCAGTTCCAGCATTTCGTCGATACGTCGCCGTCTCGCCAGCGCCGACTTTTCACGCAGGCCAAAGCCGATGTTGTCGGCGATCGACAGGTGCGGGAACAGCGCGTAATCCTGAAACACCATGCCGATGCGGCGCTTCTCCGCCGGCACCTGCGTAGCCTCGCTGGCGATCGTCGTTCCGTTGAGACGGATGCTGCCGGCCGAGGGCATTTCGAAACCCGCAATCAGCCGCAGCATGGTGGTCTTGCCGCAGCCCGAAGATCCCAGCAGGCAGGCTATCTCGCCTGGGGCGAGGACGAAAGACAGATCGCGCACAACGGCTCGCTGGCCGTAGGCATGGCTGACGCGATCGACTTCGAGCAAGGACATGATCGTTGCACAGATGGCGGGTTGTGGAGAATGAGTCTCAATTATAATCGGCTGGCCGTGTCCCGCCCATTGAACCTCTCCGCACTTTCGGCCGTCTCCTTCGCGCTCGCGGTTCTGGTCGCGCTGCCGGTGCTCGCGGTAGGCGCCAATCTTTTCTCCGGCGGCACGGGAGAAACCTGGGCCCATCTGATGGCAACGGTGCTGCCCGACTATGTGGCCAACTCGATCTGGCTTTGTCTGGGTGTCGGCATCGGCGTCGCCGCTATGGGTACCGGAGCGGCCTGGCTGGTGGCGCTGAATGATTTTCCCGGCAGGCGCATAGCGGAATGGGCGCTGCTGCTGCCGATGGCGATGCCGGCGTATGTGCTGGCCTACACCTATACCGATTTCCTGCAGTTCGTCGGACCGGTACAAACCGGCTTGCGCGAAAGCTTCGGTTGGAGCAAGGGCGATTACTGGTTTCCGGATGTGCGCTCACTATCGGGCGCGGTGGTGCTGTTTTCCTGCGTGCTGTATCCCTACGTCTATCTGCTGGTGCGTACCGCCTTTCTCGAACGCGCCGGCGGCATGATCGAAGCCGCGCGCGCCCTCGGCCTCAATCCCTGGCAGGGGTTCTGGCGTGTCTCGATCCCGCTGGCGCGGCCGGCCATTGCCGCCGGCATCGCGTTGGCATTGATGGAGACGCTGGCCGATTACGGCACGGTGGCCTACTTCGCGGTGCAGACCTTCACTACCGGGATTTACCGGGCCTGGTTCTCGCTGGGCGACCGGATTGCCGCCGCACAACTTGCCGCAGCTCTGCTCGGCTTCGTGGCTCTGCTGATCCTGCTGGAGCGCATCAGCCGTGGCCGCGCCCGTTACCACGACACCAGTGGCCGTCGTCGTGCCACGCGGCAGGTGCTCACCGGCTGGCATGCGGTGCTTGCCCAAATCGGCTGCGCTATTCCCGTTTTTGTCGGCTTTGCCCTGCCGGTGGCGTTGCTGCTGCGCCTCGCACTGGGAGATGTCGGCGAGGAAGCCAGCGGCTTTGCCGGGCGGTTTTTTGTGTTGGCGCGCAACAGTTTTACGTTGGCGGCGCTGGCGGCCGTGCTAGCGGCGCTGCTGGCCTTGTTGCTGGGCTTTGCGGCGCGCGATGGACGCCGGCTGCCGGGATTGGCGAGCCGTATCGTCGGCTTGGGCTACGCCGTTCCGGGTTCGGTCATCGCCGTTGGCGTGCTGATCCCGGTCACCCGCCTGGATCATTTTCTGGCCGGTCTGTGGCAACAGATGACGGGAGCCAATCCCGGCCTGATTCTTACCGGAGGCATCGCCGCGCTGGTGTATGCGTACCTGGCGCGTTTCCTCGCGATTGCGTTGCAAACCATGGAGGCTG
>JBIJDI010000279.1:0-4100 GCA_044344235.1 Sulfuritalea sp.
GGACGCCAGGTGTCTTCCATTTGAAGGAATGCACATGCACACACTTCTGAAACCCCGCAGTATCGATGTCCAGCAGCTTTCGCCGCTGCATGCCCGCGTGGTCATGGAGCCGTTCGAACGCGGCTACGGCCACACGTTGGGCAACGCCCTGCGCCGCATCCTGCTGTCCTCGATGGAGGGTGTTGCTCCGACCGAGGTGTCGATTGAAGGCGTGCTCCACGAGTACTCGACGCTGGACGGGGTTCGCGAGGATGTGGTTGACGTTCTGTTGAATCTGAAGGGCGTCGTGCTGAAGATGCACAATCGCCGCGAGGCTACGCTTACCCTTTCCCGCAATGGCGAGGGCATCGTCACGGCGCGCGACATCGAGACCACGCATGACGTCGAGATCATCAATCCGGATCACGTCATTGCCCACATTGCCCCCGGCGGCAAGCTGAACATGCAGATTCGCGTCGAATCCGGACGTGGCTATGTACCGGCCAATATGCGCGAAATCGCCCGCGAGAACCGCGCCATTGGCCAGATCATGCTTGACGCATCGTTCAGCCCGGTGCGTCGCGTCAGCTATTCGGTCGAGTCCGCCCGCGTCGAACAGCGCACCGACCTCGACAAGCTGATTCTCGACATCGAGACCAACGGCGCCATCGACAATGCCGAAGAAGCGGTACGTACCGCGGCCCGCATACTGATGGAGCAACTGTCGGTGTTTGCGGATCTCGAAGGCACGCCGATGTCCGCCGAAGCGCCGAAGCAGACTTCGGTTGATCCGGTGCTGGTGCGTCCGGTGGACGATCTTGAACTGACGGTTCGTTCCGCCAACTGTCTCAAGGCCGAGAACATCTATTACATCGGCGACCTGATTCAGCGCACCGAAAGCGAGCTGCTGAAGACCCCGAACCTGGGTCGCAAGTCGCTCAACGAAATCAAGGAAGTGCTCGCTTCGCGCGGCCTGACCCTGGGCATGAAGCTCGAAAGCTGGCCGCCGGCCGGGCTGGAAAAGCTGGCAGGATAATTTGGACACCGGGCTTTGGCCCGGTTGCTTCGTCTTACTGTTTCATTTGCTTCACTTGCAGCACTGATTCATCTACTCTCGATAACCATTAACCGGCCATTTGCATCGCGCGATGGCCGCAAAAAAACGAGGACATCAAAATGCGTCACGGTAACGGACTTCGCAAACTAAATCGAACCTCTGCGCATCGCCAGGCGATGCTGCGCAACATGGCCGTCTCGCTGTTGCGTCATGAGGCGATCAAGACCACCCTGCCCAAGGCCAAGGAATTGCGCCGTGTGGTCGAGCCCCTGATCACCCTGGGCAAAAAGCCCAGCCTGGCCAATCGTCGCCTGGCGTTCGATCGCACGCGCGATCGCGACATCGTCGGCAAGCTGTTCGATGTGCTCGGCCCGCGCTACGCCACACGTAACGGCGGCTACTTGCGCATTCTCAAGATGGGTTTCCGCGACGGCGACAATGCGCCGATGGCCTTTGTCGAATTGCTGGATCGTCCCGCTGAGGAAGTGGCCGAGACGGCTGCCGCCGAGTAAGCCGTTTGCGGAAATCAAAAAGCCAGGCGATGCCTGGCTTTTTTGTTTTCAGGGCTGACGTTTATCAGAGAATCATTCCCGCGCCGACGGTATTGTTGCTCGACTCGTCAATCACGATGAACGCGCCGGTAGCCCGGTTTTCGGCGTAGGGGTCGACGCACAGTGGCTGTGCCAGCTTAAAGGCAACGTGCGCAATGTCGTTCATCCCCAGACGTTCAGCGGGCATCTGTTTCAGGGTGTTGATGTCCAGCCGGTAGCCTATCGTCTCCAGCGCCGCCTTGGTCTCCCGTGTGGTCTGGCGGATCAGGTATTTGCGCTGCGGGTCGAGCGGCACATCGCCCAGCCAGCAGAGCATGGCCTCGATTCGCCGTGTCACCAGCGCCGAATTTTGGCCACGAACGATCATGTCGCCGCGGGAGATGTCGACTTCATCTTCCAGCAGCAGCGTGACCGACTGCTCGGCAATCGCCCGCGGCAGTGAAGTGCCATAAATCTCGATCGCCTTGACGCGTGTTCTTTGTTCCGATGGCAACACCAGCACTTCGTCGCCCACCGCAATCTCGCCGGATTCGACGCGACCCATGAAGCCGCGATAGTCATGCAGTTTCGGATCGCCTGCCTTCTGCGGTCGGCAGACGAACTGCACCGGAAAACGGAAGGCTTCATCCCGCTCGCTGTGCGCGGTTGGCGCATTTTCCAGGATGTCGAGCAGCGTCGGTCCCTGGTACCAGTCGAGTCGGGTGCCGCGATCGACGATCATGTCGCCGGTCAGGGCAGACAGCGGAATGAAGCGGACGTCGCCAATGCCCAGTGTCTCGGCAAACTCGAGGTACTCGCTACGGATGCGTTCGAAGGTCGCCTGATCGAAATCCACCAGATCCATCTTGTTGATCGCCACAATGATGTGCGGAATGCCGACCAGATGAGCCAGATACGAGTGGCGCCGGGTTTGAGTCAGCACGCCTTTGCGGGCGTCGATCAGGATGATCGCCAGGTTGGCGGTCGACGCCGCGGTGACCATGTTGCGGGTGTACTGCTCGTGGCCGGGGGCGTCGGCAATGATGTACTTGCGTCGTCCCGTGGTGAAGTAGCGATAGGCGACGTCGATTGTGATGCCCTGTTCGCGCTCGGCCTGGAGGCCGTCGGTCAGCAGCGAAAGATCAACGCTCTCGAGGCCGCGTCGCTCGGAGGTGCGCGAAATCGCATGCAGGGTGTCGGCAAGAATGGCCTTGGTATCGTAGAGCAGCCGTCCAATCAGCGTGCTCTTCCCATCGTCCACGCTGCCGCAGGTGAGGAAGCGTAGCAGCCCGTTGTCGATTTCCGGCAGGCGTTCAATGGCGCTCATCAAAAGTATCCTTCCTTCTTGCGTTGTTCCATCGAGGCTTCGGAGGTCTGGTCGTCCAGCCGTGTCTCGCCGCGCTCGGTTATCGTCGTTGTCGCTGTCTCGGAGATGATGCGGGCGACCGTGTCGGCATTGGACAGAACCGGCGCAGTACAGGTGATATCGCCAACCGTGCGGAAGCGTACCGTCAGTTCCTCGACCACATCTCCGGGCCGGGCCGGGGTCAGTTCGGTAACCGGCTGCAGCAATCCGTTCTTTCGCACTACCGAGCGTTTATGCGCAAAGTAGATCGACGGCAGATCGAGGTTCTCCCGCTCGATGTACTGCCACACATCGAGTTCGGTCCAGTTGGAAATGGGGAAGGCGCGAATGTTTTCGCCCTTGTGCACCCGTGCATTGAACAGATCCCACAGTTCCGGTCGCTGGTTCTTCGGGTCCCACTGGCCGAACTCGTCGCGGAAGGAAAAAATCCGTTCCTTGGCGCGGGCCTTTTCCTCGTCACGGCGCGCACCGCCGATGCAGCAGTCGAAACCGAACTCCTCAATGGCTTCAAGCAGCGTCACCGACTGATGCTTGTTGCGCGACTCGTTGGCTGATTTCAGCACCACAGTGCCGCGCCGCATAGAATCCTCTACCGAGCGTACGATCAGCCGCTCATTCAACTGGCAAGCGCGAAAGTCGCGAAAGTCGATCACTTCGCTGTAGTTATGACCGGTATCGATGTTGAGCAGGGGGAAAGGAAAGCGTCCCGGGCGAAAGGCCTTTTCGGCCAGACGCAGCAGCACCAGCGAGTCCTTGCCGCCCGAAAAGAGCAGGGCGGGATTGGCGCACTGGCCGGCCACTTCGCGCAGGATGTGGATGGCTTCGGATTCCAGCCAATCGAGGTGCGAAAGGGTGGCATGCTGCTGCAGGGTCAGCGTGCTCACGCTTCGACTTCCTGCTTTGAAATGCGCTGCAGACGTCCGTCGACCAGATGCAGGCCGCACTCCTTGGTGTCCGCACTTTCCCACCACCAGCGGCCGGCGCGCACGTCTTCGCCGGGCTGGATGGCGCGGGTGCACGGAGCGCAGCCGATGCTTGGATAGTTGCGGTCGTGCAGCCGGTTATACGGCACGCGGTTGGCGCGGATGTACACCCAGACTTCTGCCTCGCTCCAATCCGAAAGCGGGCTTGCCTTGACCAGATTGTTCGTGGTGTCTTGAGCGATCAC
>JBIJDI010000281.1:0-4080 GCA_044344235.1 Sulfuritalea sp.
CTTTTCATGTGTATTTTCTCCTAGGGGCTTTGGCGGCTCAGTAACGCTCGAGATCGATGTCGATCGCCAGCGAACGGATTTCCTTGACCAGCACGTTGAACGATTCCGGCATGCCGGCGTCGATCTTGTGCTCGCCCTTGACGATGTTTTCGTACACCTTGGTCCGGCCATTGACGTCGTCCGACTTGACCGTAAGCATTTCCTGCAATACGTACGCCGCGCCATAGGCTTCCAGTGCCCACACTTCCATTTCGCCGAAGCGCTGGCCACCGAACTGCGCCTTGCCGCCCAACGGCTGCTGGGTAACGAGGCTGTAAGGGCCTGTGGAACGGGCATGCATCTTGTCATCAACCAAGTGGTGCAGCTTCAGGACATGCATGTAACCCACGGTCACCTGGCGCTCGAAAGAATCACCGGTGCGACCGTCAAACAAATCCACCTGCCCGTTGCTTGGCAGGCCGGCCAACTCCAGCATGGTCTTGATTTCGGATTCATTGGCGCCATCGAACACCGGAGTAGCAAAGGGCACACCGCCTTGCAGATTCTGCGCGAGCTCCACCACTTCCTTTTCGCTCAGGCCGTCAATGTCTTCCTTGCGACCGGAAGAGTTGTAGATCTTGTTCATCAGCTTGCGAATTTCCGCAGCCGCCACCTGCTTGCGCAGCATTTCGCCGATCTTGTGCCCGAGGCCCTTGGCCGCCCAACCGAGGTGGGTTTCCAGAATCTGGCCGATATTCATCCGCGATGGAACACCCAAAGGATTCAGCACGATGTCCATCGGCGTTCCGTCTGCCATGTGCGGCATGTCTTCGATCGGGACAATCTTCGAAACCACGCCCTTGTTGCCGTGGCGACCGGCCATCTTGTCGCCGGGTTGCAGGCGGCGCTTGACGGCCAGGTAAACCTTGACCATTTTCTGCACGCCCGGTGGAAGTTCGTCACCTTGGGTCAGCTTCTTCTTCTTCGCCTCGAAAGCAACATCGAAATCCTTGCGGGTCTGCTCAAGGCTGTCACGCAGGTTTTCCAGTTGCTGCTGAGCCCCTTCGTCGGCAAGAGAAATGTCAAACCAGTGGTAGTGCTCGACGGTTTCGAGATAGGCCTTGGTGATCTTGGCGCCCTTGACCAGCTTCTTCGGCCCCTTGCTGGCGGTCTTGTTGGTCAGCAGCTTCTCGATACGCGAGAAAGTATCACGCTCGACGATACGCATCTGGTCGGCCAGGTCCTGCTTGTAGCCTCGCAGCATGTCGTCGATGATCGACTGGGCACGCTTGTCGCGTTCGATGCCTTCTCGGGTAAACACCTGCACATCGATCACCGTGCCGATCATGCCGGACGGTACGCGCAAAGAGGTGTCCTTAACATCGGAGGCCTTCTCGCCGAAGATGGCACGCAGCAGTTTTTCTTCCGGCGTGAGCTGCGTTTCGCCCTTCGGCGTTACCTTGCCGACCAGCACATCACCGGCTTCAACTTCAGCGCCGATATAGACAATGCCCGACTCGTCGAGGCGACCGAGTTGTGATTCGCCAAGAGTAGCGATGTCGCGCGAAATTTCCTCGGCTCCCAGCTTGGTGTCGCGAGCGACGACCGTCAATTCCTCGATGTGGATCGACGTGAAGCGATCATCGGCGACCACACGCTCCGAGATCAGGATCGAATCCTCGAAGTTGTAGCCGTTCCAAGGCATGAACGCGACCAGCATGTTCTGGCCCAGTGCGAGTTCGCCCAGATCGGTGGATGCGCCGTCGGCCACCACGTCACCCTTCGCAATCAGGTCGCCGACCCTGACGATGGGGCGCTGGTTGATATTGGTGTTCTGGTTGGAGCGGGTGTACTTGATCAGGTTGTAGATGTCCACACCGACTTCGCCGACTACCGTTTCCGCGTCATTGACTCGGACCACAATCCGGTTCGCATCGATGTAGTCCACCACGCCGCCACGCAATGCCTGTACGGCAGTGCCCGAGTCAACGGCCACGGTGCGCTCGATGCCGGTACCGACCAGTGCCTTTTCCGGACGCAAGCAGGGCACGGCCTGACGCTGCATGTTGGCGCCCATCAAGGCGCGGTTGGCGTCGTCGTGCTCCAGGAAGGGAATCAGCGAAGCCGCGACGGACACGATCTGGCTCGGCGCGACGTCCATGTACTGAACCTCGGGCGGCTCCTTCAATTCAAATTCACCCTTGAAGCGGCATGACACCAGCGCGTCGCTGAGCTTGCCCTTCTTGTCGAGTTGGGCGTTCGCCTGGGCGATAACGTACTTGCCTTCCTCGATCGCCGACAGGTATTCAATGTGGTCGGTAACGTGGCTGTTTTCGACACGGCGATATGGTGTTTCCATGAAGCCGTATTCGTTGGTGCGCGCAAACAACGCCAACGAGTTGATCAGGCCGATGTTCGGACCTTCCGGTGTCTCGATCGGGCAGACGCGGCCATAGTGGGTCGGGTGCACGTCGCGCACCTCGAAACCGGCGCGCTCGCGGGTCAAGCCACCCGGGCCAAGGGCCGAAACGCGGCGCTTGTGGGTGATCTCGGACAGCGGGTTGGTCTGGTCCATGAACTGCGAAAGCTGGCTGGAGCCAAAGAACTCCTTGATCGCGGCAGAAATCGGCTTGGCGTTGATCAGGTCGTGCGGCATCAGGTTGTCGCTTTCAGCCTGATTCAGACGCTCCTTGACGGCACGCTCTACTCGCACCAGGCCGGCGCGGAACTGGTTCTCGGCCAATTCGCCGACTGACCGCACACGGCGATTGCCCAGGTGATCGATGTCATCGACTTCGCCGCGACCGTTGCGCAGCTCGACAAGGATGCGCACAACGTCGACGATATCGTCGTTCGACAGCGTGCCGGCACCTTCAATTTCATCGCGACCAACGCGGCGATTGAACTTCATGCGGCCAACGGCCGACAAGTCATAGCGCTCTTCCGAATAGAACAGGCCGTGGAACAGATTCTCCACCGCATCTTCGGTCGGCGGCTCACCGGGGCGCATCATGCGATAGATCGCCACGCGAGATGCCCACTGGTCGGCGGTTTCGTCGATACGAAGCGTGGACGAAATGTAGGCGCCGCGATCCAGGTCGTTGACGTAAAGCGTCTGGATCTGCTCGATGCCGCCATCGACCAGCTTCGCCAGCAGGTCTTCGGTGATCTCGTCATTGGCATTGGCAAGCACTTCGCCTGTTTCGGCATTCACGATGTTGTGGGCAACGACTCTGCCCATCATGAATTCGTCGGGTACAAGAATCTTCTTGATGCCGGCTTCGGCCATCTCGCGGATATGCTTGACCGTGATGCGCTTGTCCTTGGCGACGATCTGCTTGCCAGCCTTGTCGAGAATATCGAACTTCGCCACTTCCCCACGCAGGCGTTCCGGCACGACCTCAAAGGAGATGCCCTTCTTGGCGAAATGGAAGGTGTCGAATTCGAAGAAAGTGGCGAGAATCTGCTCATGCGTCATGCCGATCGACTTGAGCAGGATCGTTACGGGCATCTTGCGGCGACGGTCGATGCGGAAATAGAGGATGTCCTTGGGATCGAATTCGAAATCCAGCCAGGAGCCGCGGTAGGGGATGATCCGCGCCGAAAACAGCAGTTTGCCGGAACTGTGGGTCTTGCCCTTGTCGTGTTCGAAGAACACGCCCGGCGAACGATGCAACTGGGAAACGATGACACGCTCGGTGCCGTTGATCACGAAGGAACCCGTGGTCGTCATCAGCGGAATTTCACCCATGTAAAGCGGCTGGTCTTCCTTGACCTCCTTGACTGCCTTGGTGTCGCGGTCAAGCAGTTCGAGACGCACCTTGGCCCGCAACGGACTGGCGAAGGTCAGGCCGCGCTGCTGGCATTCCTTGACGTCGAAGGTGGGCTCGCCGAGCATGAACTCGACAAAGTGCAGGCGGGCATTTCCCGAATGCGCAACGATCGGGAAAATTGACGTGAACGCGGCTTGCAGGCCCTCATTGCGGCGCTGTGCCGGCGGCACGTCGGCCTGCAGGAAGCGCGTGTAGGACTCGATCTGCGTCGCCAGGAGAAAAGGCACGTCGAGGACGTTGGCCCGCTTGGCAAAGCTCTTGCGAATGC
>JBIJDI010000282.1:0-4046 GCA_044344235.1 Sulfuritalea sp.
GGGCGATCCCGAGGCAAAACCGCCGAAGCCAGCGATCCCAGCGATAGTTCCTGTTTCCAAGTCGTCATGGTGGGCCGGTGTCAAATCCGGGCGCTATCCAAAATCGGTAAAGCTCGGCCCTAGAACAACGGCATGGCGGGTAGAGCAAATCCGCGCCCTAGTTGAATCAGCATAACGGGGGTCGCTATGAAACATGATCACCGCTATTACGATGCCATCGCCGAGGGCGTTTACCGTGCGATGTGGGAAATGATTACCAACGCGACGGACGCGCCATGTGCTGACTTTTACGCGACCATAGAACGCGCCGCCGAAGCTGCTTTTGAGAGGATGGCGGATGCTCGGATTCAGCGGGAGGCCAATGATGTTTAACGGCGCCGTAATGCCTCCCGAAATCGCAATTGAGCGTGGCATCCATGCCAATGGCGCCTGCTGGCTCGATGGCAAGAAGGCACTAAATATTGACGTTGCTAAGGTTGGCGACGCATTCGCGTCGAAGTACGGCCCGGCAATTGTCGACCAGATCCACTGGGACTGTGATTCCGACGGCAACCCATTCCGCTTTGCCTTTGTTCGCACACCCGCAGGCAGGCGCAGGAAACTCCTACCGGAGACACCCGCGCCCGCCCAGGATGCTTCCAGTACCAGAACCGGCGCACCAAAATATCCGATTGCTGCCCTTGGCGACACCATCATCGGACAAGCCGCACGGGAGCTTGCAAAACACGGCCAGATCGACGCCGCCATCATCGGGCAAACCCTGCTGGCAACCGCCGCACTTTCCGTTCAGGGGGGCGCAGATGTTCGCACGGTTGCAGGTACTAAGCCGCTGTCGATATTCGCTCTGACGCTGGCTGTTAGCGTCGATGGTAAGTCGACTTCAGATAAGGCGGCAACCGCAAGCGTTCGTAAGCTTCAATGCGAGGAGTATGGGCGCTACGAGGCCGAGCGCACCGCTTGGCTGGCCACGGCAAAGTCAGCGCGTGGAGCGCCCCCAATCAATCCGACGATTCTGGTCTCCGACTTTACTGCTGAAGGATTGATACGGCAGTTCCGCGAAGGCAGACCAAGCCTCGGCGCATTCAATGACGAAGCGGGTGCAGTCCTCGCGGGGCATAGCTTCAAGGCCGAAGCGAAACTCGCAACTGCTGCCGGGCTGTCCAGTCTGTGGGATGGTTCAGGCATTCAAGGCCGCGCCCGTGCCAGTGATGATCGTGGCGGTTTGGAATTCATTGCACATTGCAGACTTGCGGCACACTGGCTGATCCAGCCAACCGCCGCCGCTGATGCGCTGAATGATCCAATCCTGCAGGATCAGGGCTTCTGGCCGCGCGTCCTGCTCGCCTGCCCCGCACCCGGCAAGCCGAGAGAGTTCAAGCCATTCGACCCTGACAGCCTGAAGGCCCTTGCAGCGTTCAGGCGGCAAGTGTTGGGCCGGATTCAGACCCCTTACCTCACCGAGAATCGCCCGACGATCACATGCGACGACGGCGCTACTGCCGAGATCAAAGCGTTCTTTGAAATGATGGAGCATGAAGGGCGCCTGAAAGCTGGTAAGTATTTCGGGCTTCGTGCTTGGGCCGGTCGTTCAACCGAACATGTCTATCGCGTGGCAGGCGTTTTGACAGCGTTTGAGCGAGGCTTTGATGCCCAGATTGACACTGCCACCGCCAAGGATGCCATTCAGTTAGTGAAATACTCCATGGATAGTTGGCTGCACACTCTGGATCAAGCGCCAGCTGACGAGGTTGCAGCCTATGCCGACCGCCTGTTCACATGGCTCAAAAAGCAGCCAGGTCAGCAGTCCACCGGCACGGCCATGTTGGTTACCGGGCCGAAGCCGCGATCCCAGTCGCGGCGCGATGCTGCGCTCGCGTATCTCCACGGCAGCAAGAAAATCACGCAGGTCGCCACCAACACTTGGAAGGTCGCAGTATGACTTTCTCTCACGCATGGGCTAATGGGGCTAAAGGGCTAAAAGCCTTGCAGCACAAGCATTTCGGCCGGGCTAATGAAAGGCTAATTCGCCTTTCCGGGCGAACAATGCGGTACTTGACGGGGCTAATTCGCCCCGACGGGCTAATGCGAGAACCCTTGCGGCACAAGGGAATTAGCCCAATTAGCCCCTTTAGCCCTCCTCGCGGAACGATTACGAAAGGCATCGTATGAACGACGAATCCACAACCGGCATGTATGGCAAGACTTATGTGTCTCACCCCAAAGCCCCTCATGCAACCGAGAAGATTCGGTCACTTGCAGAGAAAGGCGGCGAGTCAATGAGGAAGCGTACCAACGGCTATAAGCATTGCCTGATCACGAAACCGTCGCGCAATGAGAACCTAGCCTTAATGATTGCGGGGCTGGGATGGGAAGCCGCGAGGGAATACATCGCTTTCGTGTATCACCGGATTGGCTGGTGCGGCGATGCTGCCGATACCCTGCATATACCCGAAGCTGCTGTCCGTGCCGTGCTGATGGGTACGTTCCCGAAACCGGAGCAAATGCCCTATGGCGAAATTTGAAATTTGGGCCAAACATACGACGGACGCGATCTAACCGTGGCAGGAACGATCTTTTCCGGCTGGTATGGCAGGCGTAGCTCGAAGCCCTATTTCGATGAACTGCCGCGCCTTGCTGCCGGCGAATACAAGCACCTTGCGCCGGGCCTGCTGATCCTTACAGCGGCAGGGCAGAGCTTCACCGTGCGGCTGGTGCGAGTTTCTTCCGGCTGCATGACTGCGCCGCGCCTGATCTGTGCGCGCTGTGGCAAGGCCTGCAGGGTGCTGTACGGGCTTGGCGCTGCTCGCTGCCACGTATGCACCCCGGCGATATATCGAACGCACTCGGAAAGCCCTATGCGGCGTGCTGTACGCCGTGCAAAAAAGATATTCAAGCGGAAACTCGAACCGGGCCGGCCTGCATGGAAACCGAAGTGGCAACGCTGGAAAACTTACGACCGGCTGGAAGCTGCCGCCGATGCTGTATTGCCGATCATCGAGCGCGACGACAATTTCTTTCATGACTCGATTGCGCGGATTCGCGATCTGAAGCCGAAGAAGCGTGGAAGGCCGAGGAAGTCGGCGGAATAGTGGTTACTCTCTCCGTAAAATCCTATTGGCGGTATTTACGGGGCGATGGCTGCTTTAGACTTATTCTGTTGAAAAACTCCTTGACATGCCATATGCATGAATGATATGATTATGGCATTGTTTATGAGGATGCATTGCCATGATGGGTCGTCAAGCAACAGGTCGTGAGCAGTTGTTCTACACCTTCAGCATGGAAGACCATGTTCCGGAGCACCATCTGCTCCGGGGCATTCATCAGTTTCTCGACCTGAGTGCGTTCCGGCAACACATGGAACCTTTCTACAGCCCCGTCGGGCGACCCTCGATTGATCCAGAACTGATGATCCGCATGCTGATCGTCGGCTACTGCTTCGGCATTCGGTCAGAGCGGCGTCTGTGCGAGGAAGTCCATCTCAACCTCGCCTACCGCTGGTTCTGCCGGCTGGGCCTGGAAGACCAAGTGCCGAATCACTCCACATTCTCCAAGAACCGGCACGGCCGCTTTCGCGACAGCGAGGCTTTTCGCGAGGTATTCGAGAACGTTCTTTCCCGCTGCATGGCGGAAGGACTGGTGCGCGGTGAAGGCTTCGCTACGGACGCCAGCATCATCAAAGCCGATGCGCAACGGCAACGTGGGGTACCGGGTGATCAAGCGATTGACTGGGGTGACCTGGATGAAGCGACCCGACCGGTGCGCGAGTACATTGCGGCACTGGAGGAGACTAATGATCCAGATACGCCGCGCAAAGCTGTCTCATTGACTGATCCGGCGGCCACCTGGATCACCCGCGGCGGTCCGGCCTTCTTCGCCTATTCGACCAACTATCTGATTGATCTCAAGGCCGGCATCATCGTCGACGTCGAAGCGTCCGCCGTCAATTCTGCCGCCGAGGTTGAGGCTACCCGGACGATGATTGATCGGGTCGAAGATAAGTTCGACTTGAAGCCGGAACGTCTGGTCGGCGATACCAACTATGG
>JBIJDI010000283.1:0-4041 GCA_044344235.1 Sulfuritalea sp.
CTGGCGCGGCCGATCTACCGCCAGACGGCTGCCTACGGCCATTTCGGCCGCAGCGATATCGAGCTGAGCTGGGAACGGACCGACCAGGTCGACGCCCTGAAGCTCGGTTTGGGCTGACCGCCCCCCCTCCCCGCCAGGGGCATACGCGCCAACTTCCCCGGTCCCTCCCCCATAAAGGAGAGGGAGCCGGCGACTACGTAGATTCCGCAAATTGCCGCGTAATCCACGGATAAACAAACTCCTGCGACTTTGAGAGTATCGCTGTCATGGACGCAGCGCTCTCGCCGGCGGATTTCCGGAACAACAGGCAAGGGTGCGCGCCCGCTCTGACAGGGGAAGGCAAATGAGCACAATCATGTTGGTGGACGATTCGGCGACGATCCTGCTGTCCATCTCGAACATTCTCACCAAGGCCGGCTACGCCGTCGAAAAGGCCAACTGCGCCGCCGACGGCCTGGCCAAGTTCAAGGGCGGGGTCAAGGTCGATCTGCTGATCACCGACCTCAACATGCCCGGCATGAACGGCATCGAATTCATCAAGACGGTACGCACCCTGCCGAACTACAGGTTCATGCCGATCCTGTTCCTCACCACCGAATCGCAGCAATCCAAGCGGATGGAAGCCAAGGCCGCGGGCGCTTCGGGCTGGCTGGTCAAGCCGGCCACCGCCGACGAATTGCTGAGCACCATCAAACTCGTGATCCGGTAATGGACTTTCAGCTGCTCCTGCGGCGAAATCTCCTGGTCGCGCTGGCGGTCGGCATCGGCGCTGCCGGTACCGTCGCCGTTTTTCACGAATGGTTCCACCACACGCTGCTGCCAGGGCTTGATATCGGCCCCCGGGGGGGAGACGCCGTGGGAACATTTCTGGTCGCAATGATCATGTTCGTCGCCCAGCGGATGGTCTCGATCGCTTTCTACCGCGACTGGCAGTTCGGCATGGGCAAGGTCCAGGCCGATACCCTCGTCCGCGCCGATGCTTACGTCACCGCCGCCGAGCAGGTCGTCGGCGAGCTACGCGCCGTGCCGGGCTTCAACGACGTGGTGCGCGGCCAGCTGAATGGGGTCGTTACCGAAACCGAAAAAGCCGCCTTCGACATCGCCAGCCGCCTGCAGGGCATCGACGATATCATTTCGCGTCTCAACACCTATGTGCAATCGACCACCAGCGAATCGAACAAACTGCTGGCGGAATCCGAAGGCCGTATCGAGCGTAATCGGACATTGATCGCCACGCTGGAAAGCTTCATCCAGCAGCGCATCGCCACCTCGCTGGAAGACCGGGAGCGCATCACTCACGTGGTGAAGGAGGCACGCTCGCTCGGCACCCTGGTCGAATTGATCAAGCACATTTCCGGGCAGACCAACCTGCTGGCGCTCAATGCCGCGATCGAAGCCGCGCGTGCCGGCGAGGCCGGGCGAGGTTTCGCCGTGGTCGCCGACGAGGTGCGCAAGCTCTCGGGCGAGACGGACAAGGCGGTCGGCCAGATCAGCAAGGGCATCCAGACGGTAGCCAATTCCATCGAAGCGCAGTTTGCCGACAAGCTGTCCCACGACAGCGCCCAGTCCGAAAGCGAGGCACTGACAAGTTTTGCCGCCCAGCTCGACGACCTGGGCAAGAGCTACAAGGAAGTCACCGAACATGAGGCCGCCGTGGTGGCCACCATCACCGAAAGCAGCGATCAGCTCGCCGGCATGTTCATGTCGGCGCTGGCCAGCGTGCAGTTCCAGGACGTCACGCGGCAGCAGATCGAACAGGTGATCGACGCGCTGAACCGCCTCGACAGCCACACGACGATGCTCGGCGACCGGCTGCATCAGCTCGAGGATCCGCATTTCCAGGTGCAGCCGCTGTCCGTGCACCTCGACCAGATCTACGGCAACTACGTCATGGATTCGCAGCGGGATGTACACAACAGCGCGCACCACGGCGCCACCGGAAGCAGTGCCAAGGTCAGCACGGCCGGGCCGAAGATCGAATTGTTTTAGCGGGGATACGCAAAATGGAATTCGCCAACCAGACCACGACAGAAGGCGCAACGCGCCTGACCGTCGACGGTGACCTGACCATCTATCAAGCCGCCGAAATCCGGCAGCGTTTGATCGAGGGTGTGCGCGGCAACGCGGTGCTCGAGCTCGATCTCTCGCATGTCGGTGAAATCGACACCGCCGGCCTGCAACTGCTGGCGCTGGCCAAGCGCGAAAGCCACCGCCTCGATCACATCCTGCGTATCGTCGGCCACAGCCCGGCGGTGCGCGAAGTCATCGAATTCCTCAACCTCGCCGCCTTCTTCGGCGATCCGCTGGTGATCCCTGCCAGCGAACGTTCCTGAGGAGCCGGTCATGGACGAAATCCTCAGTGTCTTCAGCGTCGAAGCCCGCGAACAGCTCGAAGCCATGGAAGCCGGGCTGATGCAGCTCGAACAGGGCGACCGCGATCCCGAAACCATCAATGCCGTGTTCCGCGCCGCGCACACCATCAAGGGCGGCGCCGGCGTCGTCGAAATACACTCGGTGGAGAAATTCACCCATGTCCTGGAGAACGTCCTCGACCGCCTCAGGAATGGCGAGATCGACGTCAGCGGCGACATGATTTCGGCACTGTTGCTGGGCTGCGACCACATCGGCGCCCTGCTCGGCGTGGTGCAGGCCGGCGACATGGAACCGGACGATGAACTCAAGGCCGCGGGCGACGCCATCACCGAATCCCTGCGCCCCTTCCTCGGCGCCGCCGCTCAGGCCGCTGCTGCCGGCAAGGAAGTCTCCGCCAGCGCCGACGGCAACATCGAGCGCGACAGCCGCAACAGTGCCACCAGCGACTGCTGGCACATCTCCATCCGCTTCGGCCCCAATGTGCTGAAGAACGGCATGGAGCCGCTGGCCTTCCTGCGTTACCTGCTCAACCTCGGCGAGATCGCCCACATCACCACGCTCACCGACGCCCTGCCGGCAGCCGACGCGATGGATCCGGAGCTGTGCTACCTGGGCTTCGAGATCAACTTCCGCAGCCACGCCAGCAAGGACGCCATCGAGAAGGTGTTCGACTTCTGCCGCGACGACTGCGATCTGCACATCCTGCCGCCCAACAGCAAAGTGGCGGACTATCTGGCTCTGATCGAATCCCTGCCCGAAGAAACCATGCGGCTGGGCGAGATACTGGTCAAGAGCGGCGCGCTGACGCAGGAAGAACTCGACGCCGGCCTGCGCACGCAGTCGGGCGCAAAAGTCGGCGCTGGCGACACGGCACCCACGCCGCAACTGGGCGACATCCTGGTCCAGCAAAGCAACGTCCAGCCCGAGCTGGTCGAAGCCGCCGCCGCCAAGCAAAAGGTCGTCTCCGAGAAGAAGGCCGCCGAATCCAGCCTGATCCGCGTCCATGCCGACAAGCTCGACCAGCTCATCGATCTGGTCGGCGAACTGGTCATCGCCGGGGCTTCCGCCAACCTGCTGGCAAAGAAAAGCGGTGAAGCCACGCTGGTCGAGGCCACCTCGGTCCTCAGCCGGCTGGTCGAGAGCATTCGTGATTCCGCCCTGCAACTGCGCATGGTGCAGATCGGCGAGACCTTCAACCGCTTCCACCGCGTCGCCCGCGACGTTTCCAAGGAACTGGGCAAGGACATCGAACTGGTGATCAACGGTGCCGAGACCGAACTGGACAAGTCGGTGGTCGAGAAGATCGGCGACCCGCTGATGCATCTGGTCAGGAACGCCATGGACCACGGCATCGAAACCGCCGCCATACGCGCCGCCGCCGGCAAGCCGGTCAAGGGCCGGGTCGAACTCAACGCCTTCCACGATTCGGGCAGCATCGTCATCGAAGTGGTGGATGACGGCGGCGGCCTGAACAAGGAACGGATCGAGGCCAAGGCCCTGGAAAAAGGCATCATCCAGCCCGGCCAGAGCCTGTCCGATGCGGAAATCGTCAATCTGATCTTCGAGGCCGGCTTCTCCACCGTGGAGAAGGTGACCAACCTCTCCGGCCGCGGTGTCGGCATGGACGTGGTACGCAAGAACATCACGGCCCTGCGCGGCACGGTACAT
>JBIJDI010000284.1:0-4021 GCA_044344235.1 Sulfuritalea sp.
AGCCTCCCGCGGCCATGGACCACGACGTAGTTCCAGGTCGGCACGGCCTTGCCATGCTCGCGCTTGGTTTCGTACCACGAGGGTGTGATGTAGGCCTGCGGACCATGGAAGACCACCAGCACTTCGCTGTCGGCCGCGTGTTTCCAGACTGGGTTGGCGCGCGCGACGTGGCCCTGCAGTACGCCGAACGGTCCGGCTTCGGGATCGAGGTGCAGGGGCAGGTGATTCGCTTCGAGCTCGCCTGCGCCCTGCGTCAGCAAGGTGGCGAAGGGGTGCTCGCCCATCAGCGCATGCAGCACCTCGACGCGGTTTTCCTCGAAGTGGGCGGGTAGATACATTTCAGGCCGGCGTCGTCGAAATCAAATCAGCACGCCGCTTTTTTCGCCACGCTCGTACACGATGTGGGCGCGGCCCACCAGCAGGGTATCGAGCGCGCCGATCTGCACCACGTCCTTGTTGGTGTAGGGCAGCTTGTGCAGGATGTAACGCAGCGCGTTGAGTCGTGCGCGTTTCTTGCAATCGGACTTGATCACCGTCCATGGCGCGTCCGCCGTGTCGGTGTGGAAGAACATGGCTTCCTTGGCCTTGGTGTAGTCCTCCCACTTGTCGAGCGAGGCGAGGTCGATCGGCGACAGCTTCCATTGTTTGAGCGGGTGGGTTTCGCGTTCCTTGAATCGGCGGCGCTGTTCGGGTCGCGACACCGAGAACCAGAACTTGATGAGATGTACGCCGCTCCTGACCAGGGTGCGCTCGAATTCCGGCGTTTGGCGCATGAACTCCTCGTACTCTTCCTGGCTGCAAAAGCCCATCACGCGCTCGACGCCGGCGCGGTTGTACCAGGAGCGATCGAACAGCGAGATCTCGCCGCCGGTCGGCAGGTGCTGCACGTAGCGCTGAAAATACCACTGCCCGCGCTCGGTCTCCGACGGTTTCTCCAGGGCCACGACGTGCGCGCCGCGCGGATTCAGATGTTCCATGAAACGCTTGATGGTGCCACCCTTGCCCGCCGCGTCGCGGCCCTCGAACAGGATCACCACCTTCTGCCCGGTTTCCTTGACCCAGTTCTGCAGCTTGAGCAACTCGACCTGCAGATGGTATTTCTGCTTCTCGTAATTGCGCCGCGTCATCAGGTGGCGATAGGGGTAGCCGCCTTCGCGCCAGCCGGGCGCCAGTTCCTCATCGGGGTGTTCGCTGGCGGCAACCTCGCGTTCCAGCAGGGCTTGCTTGAGCGCCTCGATATCGTCGGGCGAGGCGCCTTCGACCACCGCCTTGAGCCCTTGCGCCAGCTTGGCGCCTTCGCCGGGCCTGGAATGGGAAATGATGTCTCGCACCGCCTCCATCTTCGAGTCGCGGGCGGCATCCGAACGATCCTTGACGACGAAGTCCTTGATGCCCTTCGCCGTGCGCGACGGCGCTACGTCGCCGGATGCCGACCGCCGCTCCGGCTTCGGCTTGGTGGCGGGTTTGGGCGCCAACGCGGTTGTCACCTTAGTTGCCAACTTAGCCGCCGGCTTGGCGGCGGTCTTCGGCGCGGGCTTGCGCGTCGTGGCGACGGGCTTGGTAGGGGCCTTGGCTGCCATTCAATTCTCCTCGGTGCTCTCCAGCAGTTCGTGAATCTCCAGCCAGCGTGCTTCCGCCGTTTCGATATTCTGCGTCAATAGCGCCTGCCGCAGGGTGAGTTCTTCCAGCAGGCGGGTTTCCGGGCTGGAGTAGAGCGTTTGGTCGGCGAGTCGGGTTTCCAGCAGCTTGAGCTCGCCCTGCCATTCGGCAAGCTGCTGTTCGAGCTTTTCGGATTCCTTGAGCAGGGGCCGCCGCACTGCCGGCACAGGCTCGTGCGATACCGGCTTGGCGGCTGCGGGAGCAGGCTTCTGGTTTGCGGAATTTCTGCTGCCGCCGCCTTTCTTTTCCGCAGCGCGGTCTTGCGCGAGCCATTCGGCATAGTCGTCGAGATCGCCATCAAAAGGGGTGACCTTGCCGTCGGCCACCAGCCAGAGCTCGTCGCAGGTCGCGCGCAACAGGTGGCGATCGTGCGAGACCAGCACCATGCCGGCTTCGGTTTCCTGCAGGGCGATGGTCAGCGCCTCGCGCATTTCGAGGTCGAGGTGGTTGGTCGGCTCGTCGAGCAGCAGCAGGTTGGGCGCGGTGCGGATCATCAGCGCCAGTGCCAGCCGCGTTTTCTCGCCGCCGGAGAAACGGCCGCAGGGCGCATCGACCATGTCGCCGCGAAAATCGAAACCGCCGAGGTAGCCGCGCAAATCCTGCTCGCGCGTGCGCGGCTCCAGCTTGATCATGTGCCACAGTGGCGATTCGGCGGGGCGCAGTTGCTCAAGCTGGTGCTGGGCGAAGTAGCCGAGCTTGAGGTTGCGGCCTGCCTCGCGCACTCCGGCCAGCGGCTGCAGTTCCCCGGCGAGCAGCTTCATCAGCGTCGATTTGCCGGCGCCGTTGCGTCCGAGCAGGCCGATGCGGCTGTCGGGTCGCAGCGTGAACCGGAGCTTTTCAAAGATTGCCGTCTCGCCATAGCCGACTTTTGCATCATCCACCAGCAGCAGCGGATCGGAGAAGCCCGTCGGCTCCGGGAAGCTGAAACTGAAGGGCGTGTCGATGTGCGCCGCGATGATGTCGCCCATCTTTGCCAGCATCTTGATGCGGCTTTGCGCCTGGCGCGCCTTGGAGGCCTTGGCGCGGAAGCGGTCGATGTAGCTTTGCAGGTGCGCCGCCTCGCGCTTCTGCTTGGCCGCCAGCGCCAGGTCGTTGGCCAGGCGCTCGGCGCGCGCGCGTTCGCAGGCCGAGTAGTTGCCGGTGAACAACTGCATCTTGCCGGCCTCGATGGCGATGATATGGCTGGTGACGACGTCGAGGAAATCGCGGTCGTGCGAAATCAGGATCAGCGTGCCGGGATAGCCCTTCAGCCAGGCTTCGAGCCAGATGATGGCGTCGAGGTCGAGATGGTTGGTCGGCTCGTCGAGCAGCAAGAGATCCGAGCGGCACATCAGGGCGCGCGCCAGGTTCAGCCGCACGCGCCAGCCGCCGGAGAACTCGGCCACCGGACGCCTGAAGTCTTCGTCCGAGAAGCCCAGACCGTGCATCAAGGCGGCTGCGCGCGCCGGGGCGGCGTAGCCGTCAATCTCTCCCAGCCGCGAATGCAGCAGGCCGATCTGCTCGCCGGCATGGTGATCGTCGTGATGCTCTTCGGCGGCGACGAGGTCGCGCTCGATCTGGCGCAGTTCAGTGTCGCCGTCGAGCACGAAGTCGAGCGCGGCATCGGGCAGCGCCGGCGTGTCTTGCGCGACATGGGCCAGCACCCAGTTGGGCGGGCGCTCGAGGTCGCCGCGGTCGGCATGCAGTTCGCCGCGCAAGAGGCCGAGGAAGGACGATTTGCCGCAGCCGTTGGCGCCGGTGAGGCCGACCTTCCAGCCCGGATGCAGTTGCAGCGTGGCGCCGGTGACCAGCGCTTCGCCGTTGCGGGAAAAACCAAGATCACGTAACAGAATCATAGAAGTCGTATGGGTGAGGCGTTTTCGGGGTGGTAGCCGCGGCGACCCTCGTAGCAGGTGGCGATGCGGGCCATGTCGGCGCTTTCGTCACCCGTCAGCTCGATGCTGGCGAGGAGGCCGGCCTCGCGCTTGCCGTAGTCGACCACAGCCATGATCACCGGCACCTTGGCCGCCAATGCAATTCGGTAGAAGCCTGACTTCCATCCGGCCTGCAGGCGGCGCGTGCCTTCGGTGGCGATGATCAAATGGAAGTTTTCCCTGCGGCGGAATTCCTCGGCGACGCGTTCGACGAAGCCGGTGCGTTCGCGTCGATTCACGGGGACGCCACCCAGTGCCCGCATGATCGGTCCCAGAATGCCGCGAAACAGGGTGTCCTTGGCTACCCATTGCGCGCCATAGGGCAGGGCGGCGAGGGTCAGCAGCGTCACCGGGAAATCCCAGTTCGAAGTGTGCGGATAGGCGATCACCACGGCCTTGGGCGGACGCTGCGGCAGGTCGAGCAGCTTCCAGCCCAGCAGTTTGAGGAC
>JBIJDI010000285.1:0-4009 GCA_044344235.1 Sulfuritalea sp.
CGCGCCCGGGTCGGCACGCTTTACAAACAGGTATCGGTGTTCGAAGCCAAGAAACTCGGCGCGGCGCTGGTGGCGAAGAACGTTGCGCGCCACATCGAAGAGCACATGCTCGACAAGCCCAAAAGCTGGCGGCCGCTGGTGTATTGCTGGCGCGGGGGGCAGCGCAGCGGCGCCTTCACCCACATCCTGCGCGAGATCGGCTGGGATGCGCATCGCGTCCAGGGCGGCTACAAGAGCTGGCGTCAACATGTCATCGAACAACTGGCGTTGCTGCCGCCGCGAGTGAAATTCTGCGTGGTCACCGGCGCCACCGGCAGCGGCAAGAGCCGCCTGCTGGAAGCGCTGGCGGCACGCGGCGGGCAGGTGCTGCATCTCGAAGAACTGGCGGCGCACAAGGGATCGGTGCTGGGCAACCTGCCCGGCCAGCCGCAGCCCGCGCAAAAAGGCTTCGAGACGCAACTGTTCGCGGCGCTGTCCGCGCTCGACCTGGCGCAACCGGTATTCGTCGAGGCCGAGAGCCGCAAGATCGGTCGCCTGCAAGTGCCCGACGCGCTACTCGACGCGATCCGCGGCGCCCCCGGGCTGCGCATCGATGCCTCGTTGTCGGCCCGCGTCGACTTCCTGCTGCACGACTATGACTACGCCATCGCCGATCCGGCCTGGCTGATCGAACGGCTCGGGCACCTCAAGGGTCTGCAAAGCAACGAGACGCTGGAACGCTGGAGCGCGTTGATCGCCGCGAAGGACTTCCCGTCGCTGGTCGAAGAACTGCTGACGCTGCACTACGACCCGCTTTACGAGCGTTCGCAGGCCTCCAACTACAACTCGTTTGCAGGAGCGAAGCGCTACGCCACGGAGCGGCTCGATGCCGCCGCGCTCAACGAGGTCGCGGCCGAAATCCTCGCTACATCTGCCTGAACAGGTGGGCGTGGCCGCGGCTCACGGCCACGACTTCCTTGCGGTCCCGCAGTTTCAGGCTGACGCGGCCGAGCGCATCATGGCGTGCGGAAACGATCTGCTTCACATTGACCAGCGTGCCGCGATGCACCTGCCAGAACTGCTCCGGATCGAGCTGTTCGAGCAGTTCCTTGATCGAGGTGCGGATCAGGAGTTCGGCGTCCGCTGTGAACACCGCCGTGTATTTGTCGGTCGCCTGGAAGTAGCAGATCTCGTCGGTCGCCACCAGCCGCACGTCGTTGCCGACGGATGCGCGCACCCAGCGCAGATGCTCAGCACGCTTCGGCAGCAGTGCCTGCAAACGCTGCAGAAGATCGTCGGACTGCGCATCTGACTGCGCGCCCGCCGGCGCTGACGCCGCGCGTTGCAGCCGTTCGATGGCCGCCTGCAGCCGGTCGTCGGCCACCGGCTTGAGCAGGTAGTCCACCGCTTCGCGCTCGAAGGCCTGCACCGCGAATTCGTCATAGGCCGTGACGAACACCACCCGACAGGCGCGTCGCGCTTCCGGCGACAGCGTTTGCACCACTTCCAGACCAGTTAGCCCGGGCATGCGTATGTCGAGAAACGCGATGTCGGGCCGCAGGTCCTCGATCATGTCCCGCGCTTCGATGCCGTTGGCGGCGACGCCGGCGATCTCGAGTTGCGGCCACAGCGCGGCGAGACGCGCCTTGAGATGCTTCGCCAGCAGCGGTTCGTCGTCGGCGATGACCGCCTTCATGGCGCAACCCCGGCCGGCAGGCTCATCGTCGCCGTAACGCCAGCGCCGACTTTTGAGCTGAGTTCAAGGCGCGCCGTCGGCCCATAGAGCGCAGCGAGACGATCCCGTACATTGCCGACGCCGATGCCGGTCCCGGGCGTCTCGCCAAAACCGAGACCGTCGTCAACCACCGAAATCTGCAATCGCTCACCCTCCTTGTGTGCCGAGACCACAATATGCCCGCCCGTGACCTTGGGCTCCAGGCCGTGGCGAATGGCATTTTCCACCAGGGGCTGCAGCAGCATGGGCGGAAACGGCGCCGCCAGCAATTCCGGAGCGATTTCGAAGCGGTAGGCGAGGCGATCGCCCATCCGAATCTTCAGCACATCGAGATAGGCGGTGAGCAGCGCCACCTCGTCGCCCAGCGTGCCACCTTCAGCTCGCGTGCGGGTCAGGGTTGAACGCAGATAGCGGATCAGCGCATCCAGCAACTGTGCAGCCAGTTTCGGATCGGCTTCGATCAGCGCGGAAACGTTGGCCAATGAATTGAAGAGGAAGTGCGGCTCGATCTGCGCCTGCAACATGCGCAGCTGAGCTGTCAGACTCTGCTTTTCGGCTTCCAGACGAGCCAGTTCACGGGCCCGCAAATCGCTTTCGAGCGTCGCATTGCGCTCGCGCAACCAGAAGAATCCGGCTGCGATGCCGCCGAACACCAAGCCGATCAGCAGCGACTGCGATTCGTGCGAACCGTCGGACGATGCACCGACGCCGGTCAGCAGCCGGCCCAGCATGCCGCCGGCCATCGCGCCCCCCGCGACCGCGACCGCCGCCGCCGCGCCGCGCGCCACTCCGCGCAAGGGCAGGCGCAGCACCAGCAGGATCAGGGCCAGGATGCTGAGTCCGACACACTGCGAGAACACCAGATTGATGGCGAGGCCGCCGCCGAACCCGAGCGCGGTGAGAAAGCCCGCGATCAGGGTATTGAAAACGACAGTGCCGATGAGGGGCCGCATCGGCGGATTATTCCACGCTCTTGCCGGCCATGAACTGCTTGATCTTGCGCTCTTCCCAGTCGGTACCCAGCCAGCGACCGCGGGCGAAGGTAGCAAAGGCGTGAAGCACCAGCCACACGCCCCAACCGAGAACCGGCCAATAAAACCAGAGGCGGGCGGGTGAGGCGATCAGATTGATCGCGGCGAGACCGGCGCTGACCACCGCGAACACCACGAGGTGTTTGTAAAAGCTGCGCAGGCCGCGCACCTGGCGACGGGCGTCGCGCTCGGCGACCGAAAGAGTGGAATCTTCTGTGACACGGGAGCGGCAGACCATGATCTTCTCCTTGACGGGTTGCCCGTTTGAGCGGGATGGCTGCAGTCTCGAAGAAACCAGCCGGTGCCGCCAGGCGAATCCGACAGCCCGCGCGATTCGGGGGACGAATTGCGCCCGAGGGTGATGAACTGCTGGCCGGCCTACGCTTGCCAAGGTAGCAGCTGCGACGCCATGCATCGCGTGGCACAGAGGCGCTGCACTACTGCGGGTCGTGGAGCATCGACTTCCCCCTGTTCAAACGCCACCACTGTCATGCGCTTGCGCATCACCTCCAGCAGTTCTCCCGGACGCAGCAGGAAAGCCGGATTGGAGGGCTTGCCGAAGCGCTCGTTGCCCACCATGAAGGTTTCGTAGATCAGGACGCCATCGACATCCAGAGCGTTGAGCAGCATTGGCAAGAGCGGCCGATACAGGTAATTGGTGACCACAATGCCATCGAAAGCGCGGCCGTGATAAGGCCAGGGACCGCCTTCGAGATCGGCCAGTCGAGTGACGATGTCGGGATTCTTGGCCGATATTTCCGCCAGGGCCGCCACATCGCGATCAACCGCTTCCACCCGATAGCCGCGCTCTGCGAGCAACAGCGAGTGCCGGCCCTGTCCACATGCCAAATCCAGCACCGAACCGCCCGCGGTGATCAAGGGCAGGAAGCGCCGAACCCAGTGTGAGGTATTTCCACTCATATGTTGTGTCATGTCGGGTATCATTTTGACTCCAAATCGAGACGCAAGCCACTTCCCGGGGCGCGACACCGCATACTTAATGCCCGTACCACCGAGCACCCATGCCGGCAATCCACAGGACAACACAGAGGCCCTGCGCGAACGGCTGACCACCACGACCCAAGCCTACGGCCGTTTCGTGCCGCGCGAGTTTCTCAACCTCCTCGGCATTGAAGACATCCGCAAGGTGGAACTCGGCCAGCAGGTCGAGCGCAAGATGACGGTCCTGTTCGCCGACATCCGCAACTTCACTTCGCTGTCGGAGTCGATGAGCCCGCAGGAAAATTTCAACTTCCTCAACTCC
>JBIJDI010000287.1:0-3995 GCA_044344235.1 Sulfuritalea sp.
GCGCCGGAGGTTTCGGCGATGGTCGAATTCAGGTGCAGCTTGATCTTCGGATTGGCGGCGATCGTTGCGGCCATCGCGGCCACCCCGGTCTCTTGTGCTGCGGCGTAGGGCTCCTTGAAGGGCTGGCGCTTCCACAGTTGCGCCGTCATGCCGCCCAATGCGCCGGTCTTCTCGACCAGCACGGCCTCGTAGCCGGTCGCAGCGATTTCCATCGCCGCGGTCATGCCGCTCATACCGCCGCCGACGACGAGGATGCGCTTGCTTGAGCTTTCCTTGACGTTGCCGGTGGGCTGGGTCATTTTTTTCAGTTCGGCGCAGCCCATGCGGACGTAGTCGGCCGCCATTTCCTGGCGCACTTCATCATGTTCCTTGCCGGTGGCGACCACCCACAGCACGCCTTCGCGCAGGTTGGCGCGGGACATGGCAACGCCGTCGAACTGGAAGGCTTCGGTCTTGGCGCGGCGCGAACAGGCAGCGATGCAGACATGGGTGACGGCCTCGTTGGCGATGTCGTCCCTGATCGTCTGCACGCCTTCGGCATTGCACAGGAAGGGATGGCTCTTGACGATGGCCATCTTGCCTTCCTTCTTGGCGATGGCTTCGAGCTGCGGCACCTTCATGGCATCGCCGATGCCACAGCCGGAGCAGATATACGCGGCGAACTTGTTATCGGCCATGATTACGCGGCCTCCGTTGAAGCGGTTTTACGAATCACTTGAATGGCGTGCAAGCTCGCCGCAGTGGCACTTTGAACCGAGCGATTGACGTCGAGCGGGCTGGCTGCGGCACCGGCGCCGAACATGCCGCCGTCCTTGCTGCCCTCGATGAAGTTCGACGAATCGAGGATGATGTCGTCGGGCAGCTTGACGCCGGTGATCTCGGGCTCCATGCCGACCGCCAGCACCACCAGATCATGCTCGGTGGCGTAGCGGTGGTAACCCTCGGTATCCACGCCGTGCAGGATCGGATTGCCGTTTTCCTGGTTCTCGACGATCTTCGCCACCTTGCTCTTGACGAAGCTCACCGTCGAGTCCTTCTGCACCATCTGGTAGAAGTCCTCGAAGCGGTCGATGGCGCGGATGTCAATGTAGTAGATCGTTGACTTGCCTGTCTCGCCGAAAGCTTCGCGCACGTACTGCGTCTGCTTCAGCGAGGCCATGCAACAGATTCGCGAGCAGTGGCGGAGGTGGTTCTCGTCGCGCGAACCGGCGCACTGGATGAAGGCGACGTTCTTCGCCTCCTTGCCGTCGCCCGGGCGCAGGATCTTGCCGCCGGTCGGGCCTTGCGGATCGGCTAGGCGCTCGAATTCGAGGCTGGTGATGACATTGGGGAAGCGGTCGTAGCCGTAAGGCTGAATCTTGTTGGCGTCATAGGGACGCCAGCCGGTGGCCCAGATCACGGCGCCGACCTGAAGCGTGACGCTTTGTTCCTTCATTTCCAGGTCGACTGCGCCGACCGGGCAGGCCGCCTTGGCCTTCTCGCCTTCGGGCGTGCCGACGATTGACGGGTCAATCACATAGCGCTGCGGATGGGCCATGTTGTGCGGCAGGTAGGCCGCCTTCATCTTGTCGAGGCCGTAGTTCCATGGGTTCGATACTTCGGCGCTGACGGCTTCGCCGCATTTGCCGCAGGCGGTGCAGTTTTCATTGATGAAGCGCGGGGACACTTTCAGCGTCACTTCGTAGTTGCCTCGGCTACCCGAAACGGCGGTGACCTCGGTCATGGTCATCAGGCGCACGTTGCGGTTCTGCTTGAGGCGTCGCAGGTTGATTTCCAGACCGCAGGTCGGATGGCACATCTTGGGAAAGTAGCGGTAGAGCCGCGAGGTGCGGCCACCGAGGACGGGGGTCTTTTCGACCAGGATCACCTGCTTGCCGCATTCCGCGGCTTCTAGCGCCGCTGTCATGCCGCTGATGCCGCCGCCGACTACCAGGATAGTCTGGTTGGTTGCTATTGAAACCGTCACGTCGAGCTCCCAAAAAAATGGTCTGGTGCAGGGGCGATTCTAGCGGTTGCAGAGTCAGCATCCTGTGCAATCTTCCAATGTTCAAATAGAAAAGCTGAATGCTCGGTCCATGGGCCGTAAAGCCTGTCGCCGCCAGTTCGCCGCAAACAGAATCAGCCCGGGTTGACGCACATCAAGAAACGCTATTAACTTCGGATCGACCATGAACCGAGCGGTACAAAAGGCCGATATGGCAAGCCCCAACAGAACCCGATTCTCCGGTTTGCGGTCACCCATCGACGACCATCCAGAACTGATTCTCGAAGAGCACGTTCCTTTGTTGAGAGCAGCGATCTGGATGATGCTGATTGGTGCGGCAGTCTTCATGGTTTTGCTGCTCACGTCCCCGCAGGAGTTTCAGCGACGGGCGTATCCGGTGGCGGCGCTTATCGCGCTGACGGCGGTGTCGCATGTCGTGCTGCGCTATCGGGGGGCGGTGGCGGCCGTGCGCCTCCTCATCCTGGGCGGCTGGATGCTTGCGACTTATGCAAGCGCCGCCTCTGAAGGCGTGCGGACGCCGATTCTTGCGGCCTATCCGATCATGCTGGTGTTCTCGGGATGGATGCTGGGCGCTCGCTACTGCCTCGCCTTGTTCGTCATCAGTTGCGTGGCGGTGATTTCCATGGCGATCACTCAGCACATGGGGACGATCGGAAGTTCGGCGCCCGTACCTCCCGCCCTTGTTGCAGTTGCCCAATTGATCGTGTTGTCGATCAGTGCGGTAATGACCTTGTACCTGCTGCGCGTGTTCAGAGATCGCTATGCCGAAGAACGACGCTTGAATGGCGAGGTCACTCAGCATCTGAAAGCGGCCGAGAAGCGCGTGACTGACTTGCGCCTGGTGGCCGAGCATATTCCCTGTCTGGTATTCGAAGGTGATCGGCAGGGAAGGTGTCTATTCGCCAATCGCGGCTTTGAGACGTTCTTTGCACTCCCGATCAACGGGGCAGCCGGAACCCATATCAGCAATTTCATTGAGCCTGATGCGGCGGGCGGCTTCGCACCGTATCAGGACGCAGTGCTGCGCGGAGAGGTCGTCGAGTTCCCGACGCGGAAGAGATCGGCAGGGGGCGAATGGCGCAATTTTGACCTTACCCTGGTTCCCAAGCATGCCGAGGGGGCGGGCATCGTCGGCTGGTACGGCCTGATGTACGACGTCACCAAGCGCGAACAGGCGGTTTCAGAGCTGCGCGACAAGGCGATGCACGACGCGCTGACCGGCCTTGCCAATCGGCTGTTTCTTGACGATCGGCTCGCTCATACCGTAGAGCGTGTAGCGCGGGCACAGACGTCGGCCGCCGTTATGGTTCTCGACCTCGATCACTTCAAGGAGGTCAATGACACGCTGGGCCATGCCGCCGGCGACCAGCTCTTGTGCCAGGTCGCCAGGCGCCTGGAATCGTCGGTACGCTCTGCCGATACGGTCGCGCGAGTTGGTGGTGACGAATTTGTCATCGTGATCGAGGGCATCAAGTCGCTCGAGTCCGCCGAAGCCGTAGCCGCGAAGATCCTTGTCGAACTGGCGCTTCCGTTCATGCTCGGCAACGAGACCGCCCATATAGGCGGCAGCATCGGCGTTGCGGTCTATCCGGACGTCGGGCGAACTGCCGAGGAACTGCTGCGGGCTGCCGATCTCGCAATGTATGAAGCCAAGGCGGCAGGGCGGAACTGCTATCGCATGTCCCGGAAAGATCAGAGCCGGGGCTGACTTTGCCTATGCGCCTGTCGTTTGAACGGCCGCCAGGGTGCGAATCTCGAAGTGAAGTGTTTCCAGGTCGCCGAGTATCCAGGTCGCCGTCGACGCCCCGAGCCCGGCGACGGTGCCGGGATTGACCAGCCAGGTCAGGCCGCCCGTGATGGTGGGCTGCTGGCGGATTTCTGTTTCGTGGCTGTGGCCGCAACAGACCAGGTCGTAATCGCCGGTGCAGGCCATGCCGTGGCCGATGTGCGGATAGTGGGTGAGGAAGATGCGCCGCCCGCCCAGGTTCAG
>JBIJDI010000286.1:0-3995 GCA_044344235.1 Sulfuritalea sp.
ACTGGCCCTGACTGATCTTCGTGAAGATGTCGGTGGCCTCGCGCAGCGGTCCCACGATCGAGCGGATCAGCACCACGGCGGCGCTCACCGCCAGCAGCAGGCCGGCGACGATCAGCGCGATCGCTACCGTGCGGCTGCTTTCGTAGCGTGCGGTGGCTTCGGCAAATTCGCGTTTGGCACCTTCAACATGGAATTTGCGCAGGTTATTGACATGCTCGACCACCTTGCCGTTAAGCGGCTCGGTCTTCTCGAAGAAAATCTTGCGCGCTTCGTCGACCTTGCCAGCCTTGAGCTGCTCCATGACTCCCAGCAGACCTTCCCTGACGAAGTTGCCGCGATCGGTGGCGAAGCGCTCGAATATCTGCTTCTGCTCGGGATCGGTCATGCGCGCCTTGTACTCCTCGGCCGACTTCGTGATCGTCGCGATGTTGGCCTTCATCTCCTCAAACTTTTTGGCCACATTGTCCGGCGTTGGATCGAGCAGGGCGCCCTCCGTCAGGATGCGATTGCGCAAAACGTTTCGGTTGATGCCCGTAACATCGGAGAGGCCGACCATGTGCAACTCGTATACGTCGCGCAGACCGTCGTTGGTCTTGCTCATGCCCATAAGGCCCATGACGCCGATCACCACCGACATCACCGACAGCAGCAGCATGACCCAGGTCAGCTTGGCCTTGATGCTCATGTCGGCAAATTTGCCGCCGATACCGGCGCCCGAGACCACGCGTCCCAGTTCGATGCGCATGCCGCCGGCCCGGTTCTCGCGAAACTGCCGGTAGACACCTTCCGTGGCGTCGATCTGTTGGCGGGTGGGTTTCTTGCGCACCGACATGTAGCCGACGACTTGGCCGCTTTCGTACAGCGGCGTCGCGTGGGCTTCGACCCAGTAATAGTCGCCGTTCTTGCAGCGATTCTTGACCAGGCCAATCCACGGCCGCCCGGCCTTGAGCGTCTGCCACAGGTCAGCGAAGGCCGCCTCAGGCATGTCCGGGTGGCGCACGATGTTGTGCGGCTGCCCCATCAGTTCGCTTTCGGTGAAACCGCTGATGTCCAGGAAATCCCGGTTGATGTAGGTGATCTGGCCTTTGAGATCGGTCTTGGAAACGATCATCTGATCGTCACGCAGGATGATCTCGTTTTGGGTCACGGGCAGGTTGCTTCTCATTGTCTTGGCTCCTTTTTCGGTGCGGCTTATTGTGCGTTCTGGGCGGCGTCAACCAATGCCATCTCGTGGGACAGCATCAGCCGCTCTATATCGACCACGATGAGCATGCGCTCGTCGAGGGTGCAGAGACCGTTGATGTATTTGGTATCGACCGTCGCCGCGAATTCCGGCGCGGGCCGAATCTGGTCCTGGCGCAGCATGGTCACATCGGACACGCTATCGACCACGATGCCGACCACGCGCGAGGCGATATTGAGGATGATAACTACCGTGAAGGGTGTGTAGTCGGCCTTGCCGACATTGAACTTGATGCGCAAATCGACGATCGGCACGATGGTGCCGCGCAGATTGATCACGCCCTTGAGGAAGCTGGGCGCATTGGCGATCGTAGTGGGCGACTCGTAGCCGCGGATCTCCTGCACCTTGAGAATATCGATCGCATATTCCTCCGGCCCAAGGGTATAGGTCAGGTATTCCTGGGCGTAGCCACCTTCTTCGCCGGCCCCCTTGCCCTTGGCTGCATGTTGTTCCTGAACCATCATTTTCTCCTCGATCCCTTGTTCGCCGGGCTATCGTCAGGCTGCCGCAGGCAGGGCACTTTTCGCCATCTGCACCAGCGCCGCCACATCCAGAATCATGGCGACGTGACCGTCACCCATGATGGTTGCGCCCGAAATTCCCTGGACCTTGCGATAGTTCGATTCCAGGCTCTTGATCACCACCTGGTGCTGACCGACCAGCGCGTCGATGAACAGCGCCGCCTTTACACCGTCTGCCTCGATCACCACCATGATGCCCTGATCGAGTCGCGTGACCGTGTCGGGAATCCCGAAAATCTCATACAAGGCCACCACCGGGAGGAATTCGCCGCGCACCTGAAGCAGCCGCTCGACCCCCGACACGCTCTTGATCATTCCCCGCTCGGCCTGCAGCGACTCGATGACATAGCCCAGCGGAATGATGTAGGTTTCCTTGCCGGCCGCGACCGACATGCCATCGAGGATGGCCAGGGTCAGTGGCAGCCGCACGGTCATGCGGGTGCCGATACCGGTCATCGACTCGATCTCGACCCGGCCGCCCATGGCGGTAATGTTGCGCTTGACCACGTCCATGCCGACACCGCGCCCGGAGACTTCGGTGACGACGTCCGCGGTGGAAAATCCCGCTTCAAAAATCAGCAGCCAGACCTCGCCATCGGTCATCTGGTCATGCACGGCGAGGCCCTTTTCCCGGGCCTTGGAAAGAATCCTCTCGCGATTCAGCCCGGCGCCGTCGTCACCCACCTCAATGACGATGTTGCCGCTCTGGTGATAGGCCTTGAGGGTGATCGTACCAATCGGCGACTTGCCCCTGGCGACGCGATCCGCCGGCATCTCGACGCCATGGTCAAGGCTGTTGCGCACCAGGTGAGTCAGGGGGTCGCTGATGCGCTCGATCAGGCTCTTGTCGAGTTCGGTGCCTTCGCCGATGGTCTTGAGTTCGATCTGCTTGCCCAGCTTCTGGGCCAGATCGCGCACTACGCGCGGGAAGCGCGAGAACACCACCGAAATCGGCATCATGCGGATCGACATGACCGATTCCTGCATGTCGCGCGTGTTGCGTTCGAGTTGCGCCAGCCCGTTGTGCAGCCGCTCGAATTCGACCGGATCGAGGGTGGAGGCGGACTGCGCCAGCATCGCCTGGGTGATCACCAGTTCGCCGATCAGGTTGATCAGTTGATCGACCTTGTCTACATCGACGCGAATCGAGGTTTCGCCGCCGCCGGCCGGCTTTGGCGCGGCGCGCTTTACGGCTCCGGGCTTTTCGGTGGGTGCAACGGCGGGTTCCGGACTGGCAGCGGCGGCGGGCGTTGCGGGCGTCGGCACATCGACAAAGAATCCGAAGCCATCGCCTTCGCTTCCCGCCGCGGCAGCAAGAGTCGGCGCTGGCGAGACGGCGGCGGCAGCTCCCGGCGCGGGCAAATCCACGAAGAAACCGTAGGAGTCATCAACCGGCGCAACTGCGGCCCTGGGTTCGTCGCTGAAAAGACCCCACGACTCATCTGCTTCTGTCTTGGGCGCAGCGGGGGTCTCGTCGAAGAAACCATAGGCGCCATCGCCGTCACCTGCCGTCGCCGCAATGGAGCCCGTCGGCCCGATTCGAATGCTGTCGCTGCGGGCAACAAACTCCAGCATGCCGCGCACGATTTCCGGATCGGCCTCCGCCGCAATGCGCAACCGCCACGGATCGTCGGCAGCAGCTGCCCGCGCGATCACTTCAACAGTCCAGTGCTGACCCAGCTCTGCGACAATATTCTCGACCGCCTTGGCAGCAGCGTCTCCGTCCAGGTCAAGCACAAAGCTGACTTCCAGCGCTTCGGCCGACCCCGGCGCAGCAATCGCCGGGCCTGCAACCTGACCCTGACCCGGTATGTCCGCCGCCGACGACGATGCGCTTACCGTCAGTTCGGAAAGTCGCTTGCACATCGCCGCGACCTGCGAGTGATCTGCCTCACCATTGCCACGATGCGCTGCCAGCAAGTGTTTCAGGACATCGCCGGCATCCAGAAAGGCATCGATCATCTCCGGACGCAAGGCCAGTTCGCCCTTGCGGATGCGATCCAGCAGATTTTCGAGGACGTGGGTGACTTCGGCCAGATCGGTAAAACCGAAGGTGCCGGCCGAGCCCTTGATCGAATGCGCCGCGCGAAAAATGGCGTTGAGCTGCTCTGGATCCGGGTCGCCGAGGTCAAGCTCCAGCAACAGGGACTCCATGCCGTCGAGGTGCTCCTGAGCTTCCTCGAAGAACACCTGATAGAACTGGCTCATGTCAATGGACATGCGGCCTCCCG
>JBIJDI010000288.1:0-3986 GCA_044344235.1 Sulfuritalea sp.
CGCTGAAAGCTGCCTCGAACGGCTGGCCCAAAAGTTACCGAACCTGTTCCTGCTCGATGTCGGCCTGCCCGGCATGGACGGCTATGAACTGTGCCGCACGATCAAGGCCCTGCCGGAATGCCACGATATTCCCGTCGTATTCCTGTCGGGCCACGACAGTCCCGACGACGTCATGGCCGGGTATGGCGCCGGCGGGCAGGACTACGTCGTCAAGCCCTTCGAGATGGTCGGCCTGTCGCTCAAAATTGAGAATCTTCGGCGCATCGGGCAAGACAAGAAATCCCTGCAGGAGCAGGTCAAGGGTTCCGATGAACTGGCGACCCTGGTGCTTGCCAACCTGGATGAATACGGCGTCCTGATCAAGTTTCTGCGCTCGCTGAACGAATGCAACAACTATCAGGAAACGGTCGAGGCGATACTCCGATCGCTGGCCGCCTTCCATCTGGAGGGTGCCGTGCAGATTCGCCTGCGCAATTTCGAGAAAACCTTCAGCAAGGCGGGCGAGAACTGGCCGCTGGAAATCGCCGTGATGAACCATATCCGTTCGCTGGAGCGCATCTTCGAATTCCGCACACGCTGCGCCTACAACTTCGACCATATCACCATTCTGGTCACCAACATGCCGGTGGCCGATGCCGATCTGTGCGGCCGGATCAGGGATCATCTCGCCATCGCGGCCGAGAGTGCAGAGGCGAAACTGATGGCGCTGCAGTCCTTCGAGGACAACTCGGCCATGCGAAACGAGATTCACGACCTGCTGGAGGCCGTCGGCCAGACCATGCAATCGTACAAGCAGCAGAACGACGCGGCCCAATACAAGGGCATCGTCTACAGGAACAAGATACTTGACGACCTTCTCGCTTCGTTCGTCCATCTGGGCATGTCCGGACAACAGGAGGAAGAAATCCTCGGGATGGTCAGGGACCGGACGAACAACCTGACAGTCCTTTACGATATTTCCGGCGAAACGCAGGCGACCTTCGGGAAGCTTAGCCAGAAGCTGGAGGGCATCCTGACGGCAACGGAAAACACCACGGCACAATGAACATCGTGAATCCCAAACCGCAAGCCCGTTTCAAAACGCTGTTGCACTTCAGACTTGAATCCGCCGCGGAATAAACCCATGCCCGAACTGCTTAAAAGTACGCTGGAACCTGTCCAGTACCAACTCTATCTGCGCCGCGCCGTTTCCATCTTTGCGGTGATCTGCATCATTGCCCTGTCGGCGGCATTGTGGATCACGTGGAAACTCGTCACGCGCGCGACGCAAGACAGCGTCGTGGCCTCGGCTACGGCGGCCAATGTGGCTATAACTCAAATCTTTGGCACCGAGGTCTGGCACGAACTCAAGCCTCTGCTGCCCACCAGGACAGGCAGCGCCGAGCAGGCGCGCCGCAACCCCAACCTGCCGGCGATCGATGCGGTGGTGCGCCGCTTCAGTCGCAACACCGAGATCGTCAAGGTGAAGATCTTTGATGTCAAGGGACTGACGCTCTACGCGTCCGAGCCCAAGCAGATTGGTGAGGACAAATCCGAAACCTCGGGCTTCATCAGCGCCCTTAACGGCAAGTCGGTGAGCGAACTAAGCTTTCGCGACTCATTCCGCGGGTTTGACGGCGATTTACACAACATCGAACTTGTTTCGTCCTATGTGCCGGTGTATGAGGCAGACCGGATCGTATGCATTGTCGAGATCTACGCCAACCGCACAAATCAAATTGACCAGACCGAACAGCAATTGCGCGAACTCTTGCACAAGCTGGTGCCGACCTTCCTGGGGTTGTTCGTGGTGCTGCTGTTCTTCTTCCGGAAGGCTGACGAAACGCGGCGCCGTCACGAGCAATCGCTGCGGGGGTTGGCGGAAGACAGTCGCCTGGCGCGTGAGGCGGCCGAGGACGCGATGCGGCTCAAATCCGATTTTCTGTCCACCATGAGCCATGAGATCCGGACACCGCTGAACGGCGTCATCGGCATGACGGATCTGCTGCTCGATACGCCGCTCGGCACTGAGCAGATCGAGTTCACCCGCATCATCAAAACCTCCGCTGATGCGCTGATGGCGATCATCAACGACATTCTCGACTACTCCAAGATCGATGCCGGTCTGCTGGTACTCGAGGAGACCGGTTTCTCGCTGCGGCAAACCGTCGAAAGCAGCCTCGATGTTCTCGCCGCGAAGGCACAGGAAAAGCAGCTGACGCTGGCCAGCTTCATTGCGCCGGACCTGCCCGATCATCTGATCGGCGACCCGACCCGCATTCGCCAGATCCTGCTCAATTTCCTCTCCAATGCCGTCAAGTTCACCGAGCGCGGCGAGGTGGTGGCAAGTGCCATGCAGGAAGCGACGGCGGCGGGCGACACGTCCCGTGTGGTGGTCAAGTTGGCGGTTCGGGATTGCGGCATCGGCTTGAGCGAGACAGCGCGAGCCGGGCTGTTCCAGCCCTTCACCCAGGCCGACAGCTCGACGACGCGAAAATATGGGGGTACCGGGCTCGGGCTGTCCATCTGCAAGCGCCTGGTCGAGGCCATGGGCGGCGAAATCGGTGTAGACAGCGTGCCCGGTGAAGGCTCCACGTTCTGGGTAAGGATTCCGCTCGCGGTTGCCGAGGAAAAACGAGCGCAGATGACAACCGACGCACTTCTGGACGGCAAGCGCATTCTGATCGCCGGTGGCGAAGCGGGTAGCGGTGCCATCTGGCGGTCCTGTTTCGAAGCCTGGCAGATGCATGTTGAGGCCGTCGAGAGCCTTGCCGAACTGCGCCAGCACTTGGCCAACAGGGAAAGCGGCGACGACGCACCCGACGTGCTGCTGCTGGTGCAGCCCCTGACCGACGCTACCCTGACCGACGCCGTCGCCAGCGTGCAGGTGGACGGCACCCCGCCCATCATGTGCTGCCCGGCCCAACGGGATCGGGACGTCAAGGCCACCCTGGCCAGTCAGGGCGTTGCAGTGGTGCAGCAACCGATCAAGCAATCGACACTGGCGGCCGCACTTGCAAGCCTGTTGGGTGCGGCGCAAACCACTCCGGGGCGCAGGATGTCCGATGTCGCAGATCACGCCAGTAACGTCAGGGTGGCTGACAGCCAGCACCGACTCCTGCTGGCTGATGACAACCCCGTCAATCAGCGCGTTGCGGTGCACCTCCTGAGCAAGCTGGGCTATGCGGTCGACGTGGTCGACAACGGCGCACTGGCGGTGGCGGCCGCCGCCAGGGGAGGCTACGCCCTGCTGCTGATGGATTGTCAGATGCCGGAGATGGACGGCTTCGAGGCAACCGCCGCCATTCGTCGCGCCGAGGCGGACTCGCCTCGCCATCAGCTGATCATTGCCATGACCGCCAACGCTCTGCAGGGCGACCGCGAACAGTGCCTTGCTGCTGGCATGGACGATTACATCGCCAAGCCGATCGACGCCGCACGGCTGTCGGAGGTGCTGTTGGCCTGGCTGCCGAAGGAGGCGACAGTGCCCGCGGCTGCCCTTCGCGCCGTCCCGTCAGCGCCGACTCTTGACCTCGCTTCGCTGCCCATCGACATGAAGCGCATGACCGATTTGTTTGGCGACGACGATGTCGCAATCAATGAACTGCTCACGGTCTTTGAGCAGTCCTTGCAGCCACTGGGCGAACGCCTGAAACGCGAGGTGCGTGACCACGGCGGCGGCTTGAAGAGTCTGGCCCACGAGATTCGCGGCGCCGCGGCCAATATCGGCGCGATGCCCCTGGCGGAACTTGGCGGACGACTGGAGAAACTCGCCGCCAGCGGCAACTGGGATGAAATCGAATCGCTCGCATCCCGCGTCGCCGACGAATTCATCCGCATCGGCAATTTTGTCACCCAACGTATCAACCGCGTGAAAGGCTAAGCCATGCCACGTCTCCTTGTGGTCGATGACAACATCACCAATCTCACCCTGTTTCGCCACCTGCTGCTGCAGCTGGAAGGCGCGAAGGTGGAATGCATGGCCGATCCGGTGGCGGCGCTTGCCT
>JBIJDI010000289.1:0-3968 GCA_044344235.1 Sulfuritalea sp.
CGCTGGCCTACGGCACGCAGACCATCCCGCAGGTGGACAAGATTGTCGGCCCCGGCAACGCCTATGTCGCCGCGGCCAAGCGCCGCGTCTTCGGCACGGTCGGCATCGACATGGTGGCCGGGCCGTCCGAAGTGCTGATCATCGCCGATGCCTCGGCCAATCCCGACTGGGTCGCGATCGACCTGTTCGCCCAGGCCGAGCACGACGAGCTTGCGCAATCGATCCTGCTGAGTCCGGATGCCGACTTCATTGCACGGGTCTTCGCCAGCATCGAGAAGCTGTTGCCGACCATGCCGCGGCGCGAGGTGATTTCCGCCTCGCTCAAGGGACGCGGCGCCCTGATTCATGTCGCCAATCTTGACGAGGCCTGTGAACTGGCCAACCGGATTGCGCCGGAGCATCTGGAACTGGCGGTGGCCGCCCCGGCGCTGCTGGTAGACAAGATCCGCCATGCCGGCGCGATCTTCGTCGGTCACTACACGTCGGAGTCGCTCGGCGACTATTGCGCCGGACCCAATCACGTGCTGCCGACGTCGCGCAGCGCGCGCTTTTCTTCACCGCTCGGGGTCTACGACTTTCAGAAGCGCTCCAGCTTGATCGAGGTGTCGCAGGCCGGTGCCCAAACCCTCGGGCCGATTGCCGCGACGCTGGCGCATGGTGAAGGTCTCACGGCCCACGCCCGCGCCGCGGAACTGCGCATCAAGCGCTGAGAATTTCCTTCAGCGCGGCGGTCAGTGCCGCGCATTGCTCGTCCGTCCCTACCGTAATTCGCAGGAACTGCTCGATGCGCGGCAGCTTGAAATGCCGCACGATGATGCTGCGTTGCCGTAGCGCCAGCGCCGACTTTTCGGCATCGTGCCGTGGATGCCGGGCGAAGATGAAGTTCGCCGCCGATGGCAGCACTTCGAAGCCCAGCGCTGTCAATTCGCCGACCAGCTTTTTGCGTGTCGCGATCACCGCTTTGCAGGTCTTCACGAAATACTCGCGGTCCTCAAGGGCCGCGACTGCGCCAGCAATCGCCAGCCGGTCCAGCGGATAGGAGTTGAAGCTGTTCTTGACCCGTTCCAGCGCCTCGATCAGATCGACATGGCCGACCGCAAAACCGACGCGCAAACCGGCCAGCGAGCGCGACTTGGACAGGGTCTGCACCACCAGCAGGTTCGGGTAGCGGGCGACCAGCGGGATGGCACTCTCCCCGCCGAAATCGACATAGGCCTCGTCGATCACCACCACCGAATCCTGATTGGATTGGAGCAGACGTTCGATATCGGCCAGCACCACCAGGCAGCCCGTCGGGGCATTCGGGTTGGGAAAAATGATCCCTCCGTTCGGCCTGGCGTAGTCGTCCAGCCGGATTGAAAAATCGTCGGCGAGCGGGATCGTTTCGAACCCGACCTGATACAGCCCGCAGTAAACCGGATAAAAGCTGTAGCTGATATCGGGGAACAGGACGGGTCGTGCCTGCTTCAGCAAACCGAGAAAGATGTGGGCCAGGACCTCGTCCGAGCCGTTGCCAACGAAGACATTTCGGGCATCAATGCCATGGTAGGTGCCGATGGCAAGCTTGAGCTGCTCGGCGTTCGGGTCGGGGTAGAGTTTCAGCGATTCGCCGGTTGCCTGCCGGATCGCGTCGAGCGCGCGCGGCGAAGGGCCGTAGGGATTCTCGTTGGTGTTGAGCTTCACCAGATTGGCGAGTTTGGGTTGCTCACCCGGCACGTAGGGGGTGAGCCTCTTGACAACATCGCTCCAGAAACGACTCATGGCTGGGTGGAATGGCAGGTTTGCTGGTGGTGACTGGCGTGCAGCCGACTAGGCCGATGGTATCATGCAGGCCTCGACCCTTTGCTTGATCATCACTGCCATGCGGCAAGCCGACATCTCACGCAACACGCTGGAAACAAAGATCCGCGTCGTCATCGATCTCGATGGCACCGGAGTCTCCAAGCTCGCCACCGGCGTGGGCTTCTTCGACCACATGCTGGACCAGATCGCGCGCCACGGCATGATCGATCTGACGGTCGAGGCGAAAGGCGATCTGCACATCGATGCGCATCACACCATCGAGGATGTCGGCATCACCATTGGCCAGGCGCTGGCCAAGGCCTGGGGCGACAAGAAAGGTTTGCGCCGCTACGGTCACGCGTATGTGCCGCTCGACGAAGCCTTGTCGCGCGTCGTGGTCGATCTGTCCGGTCGGCCCGGCTTGGTATTCAACGTGCCCTTTACGCGGGCCACCGTCGGTGAGTTCGATGTCGATCTGGTGCGCGAATTCTTTCAGGGCCTGGTCAATCACGCCGGGATGACGCTGCACATCGACGCCCTGCGCGGCGACAACTCCCACCATCAGGCCGAGACCGTGTTCAAGGCCTTCGCCCGTGCGTTGCGCATGGCGGTGGAAGCTGATCCGCGTGCCGCTGGCTCCATTCCCTCGACCAAAGGCGCGCTCTGATTCTTCCATGAGCAAGGTCGTGGTGGTTGATTACGGCATGGGCAATTTGCGCTCGGTGGCCAAGGCCATCGAGCACGTTGCGCCGGAGGCCGAGGTTCGCGTCAGTTCGGATGCGGGGGAAATCGCCGCGGCGGATCGCGTCGTCGTTCCCGGTCAGGGCGCGATGCCGGATTGCATGCGCGAGCTGTCCGCGCGCGGCTTGCGCGAGGCCGTTATTCGCGCGGCCGCCGAAAAGCCCTTTCTCGGTATTTGCGTCGGATTGCAGATGCTTTTCGGGCATGCCGAGGAAGGCGACGTCATGGGCCTCGAAATTCTGCCGGGTCGTGTCCCGCGCTTTCCCCATGCCGCCATGGTGGCACCGGACGGCTCGCGCCTCAAGGTGCCGCACATGGGCTGGAATCGGGTGCAGCAGGCCGAAGCCCACCCGCTCTGGGATGGCATCGAGGATGGTGCGCGCTTTTATTTTGTGCATAGTTATTACGTCGAACCGCAGAGCCCCGAGGTGATCGCCGGTTCGACACACTATGGCATCCCCTTTACCAGCGCGATTGCCCGCGCTAACATCTTCGCTGTTCAGTTTCATCCGGAAAAAAGCGCCCAGGCCGGTTTGCGGCTGCTCGGCAATTTCATGCGCTGGAATCCCTGATCCAACCGACCCCCAGGCATCTCTCTATCTTCACATTTCACTATGCTGCTGATACCCGCGATTGATCTCAAGGATGGCCACTGTGTCCGCTTGAAACAGGGCGCCATGGAAGACGCCACTGTATTTTCCGAAGACCCGGCGGCCATGGCGCGGCACTGGATAGCCCAGGGCGCGCGGCGCCTGCATCTGGTCGACCTCAATGGTGCCTTTGCCGGCAAGCCGAAGAACGAAGCGGCGATCAAGGCGATTCTCGAGGAAGTCGGCACCGAGATTCCTGTACAACTGGGCGGCGGCATTCGCGACCTGGATACGATCGAGCGCTGCCTCGACGATGGCGTTACCTACGTCATCATCGGCACCGCGGCGGTGAAGAACCCCGGCTTCCTGCACGATGCCTGCGGTGCCTTTCCCGGGCACATCATCGTCGGACTGGACGCCAAGGATGGCAAGGTTGCCGTCGATGGCTGGTCCAAGATGACCGGGCACGATGTTGTCGATCTGGCCAAGAAGTTCGAGGACTATGGCGTCGAAGCCGTCATCTATACCGATATCGGACGCGACGGTATGCTCTCCGGCGTAAACATCGAGGCCACTGTGAAGCTGGCCCAGGCACTGCGTATTCCGGTAATTGCCAGCGGCGGCATCGCCAGCATGAAGGATGTGAAGGCGCTCTGTGCGGTGCAGGGCGAAGGCATCATGGGGGCAATCACCGGTCGCGCGATCTATGAAGGCACATTGAACTTTACCAAGGCGCAGGCTGAGGCGGACAAGCTCTCCGGCCGCTGATGCTCGCCAAGCGCATCATTCCCTGTCTTGACGTGAGTGCCGGCCGCGTGGTCAAAGGCGTCAATTTTGTCGAACTGCGCGATGCCG
>JBIJDI010000290.1:0-3951 GCA_044344235.1 Sulfuritalea sp.
GTCCGGAAAGCTACGCCGACGACCGCGCCCAGCGCCTGGTCGATCGCGAGTTCAATCTGTCATGGTCAGCGGCCCTTCCCGCCGGCAACACCGTCAGCGGGGGGCGATGGCATGGCGTCACGCAGGCGGCCGAGTTTTCGGTGGAGCAGGGTCTGGCCGAGACGCTGAATCTGAAGCTTGGCGATCGATTGGTCTACGATATCGCGGGCAATCGGGTCGAGGCAGTGATTACCAGCCTGAGAAAGCTCGACTGGGATTCGATGCGGGTCAATTTCTTCGTCATGTCGCCGCCCGACGTACTGCAGGCGTTTCCTGCCAGTTACATCACCAGTTTTCACCTGCCCGCCGACAAGGCCGCGGCCATACCCGAACTGGTGCGTGCTTTTCCCAATCTGACCGTGATCGATGTTGCGGCACTGGTCAAGCAGCTGCATGCGACCATTGATCAGGTGGCCCGTGCCGTGCAACTGGTATTCGGCTTCGCTGTGCTGGCAGGGCTTGCGGTGCTCTACGCCGCGTTGCAAGCTAGCAGCGACGAGCGTCGTCATGAGTTGGCCGTACTGCGCGCGCTGGGCGCCCGCAGCCGTCAGTTGTCCGCTGCCCTGCTGGCGGAGTTTGCCGCACTGGGCGCTCTCGCCGGCCTGCTCGCCGGCATTGCCGCCAGCCTTATCGGCTGGGGCCTCGCACGCTTTGCCTTCCGTCTCGATTACCTGCCGCAGCCGGGCCTGTGGGTCATCGGCCTGCTTTCCGGCATGGTTCTGGTCGTCGTTGCAGGGTGGCTGGGCGCTTCGTCCATGCTGCGTCAATCGGCGCTGCCCGCGTTGAGAGCGGCTCAATAGCTATCTCGCTGCAGCAGCGGTCTGATACCGTCCCTGGGACATGAGCAGGGTTACGGCCCCCCCAGGTCGGCTGTAAGCGGAGATTAAGCCGCCCATGGCATCCTTGCCGAACAGGTAGCTTGACATCATGAAGCCGACCCTTGATGAACCGGCGCCATATTCATTTTTGCATTCCTTGCCGACAGTACGGAGATCCAGATGAGCGCAACCCAGACCCTTATTCCTGCCACACTGATTCCGGGAGACGGCATCGGCCCGGAGATTACCGCCGCAACCCTTGAAGTTCTCGATGCCCTCGGTGCTCCCTTTCAATGGGAAACTCACGTTGCAGGGCTCGCGGGTGTCACGGCCTTTGGTGATCCATTGCCGCAGGTCACGCTGGATTCGATCGAGCGGACCCGGCTCGCGCTCAAGGGGCCACTGGAAACCCCGTCGGGTGGTGGCTATCGCTCATCCAACGTGCGTTTGCGCGAGAAATTCCAGCTTTACGCCAACCTGCGACCTGCCAAATCGCTGATGCCTGGTGGACGTTTCGAAAACATCGATCTGATTCTGTGCCGCGAGAACATCGAAGGCTTGTACATGGGTTACGAGCATTACGTTCCCATCGATGGCGATCCACATGCGGTCGGCATGGCCACCGGCATCAATACCCGTCAGGGCTGCCGCAACATCCTCAAGTTCGCGTTCGACTACGCCATCGCCAACGGCCGCAAGAAAGTCACCGTGGTGCACAAGGCCAACATCATGAAGGCGCTGACCGGCATCTTTCTCGAGACCGCACAGCAGATGTATGAGGAGCACTACAAGGGCCAAATCCAGTTCGAGGAAGTCATCATCGACGCCTGCGCCATGAAACTGGTGATGAACCCGTGGCAATTCGACGTGCTGGTCACCACCAATCTGTTCGGCGATATTCTTTCGGACGAAATCGCCGGTCTGGTGGGCGGCCTGGGCATGGCCCCGGGCGCCAACATCGGCAAGACCGCAGCCATTTTCGAGGCCGTGCATGGCTCCGCTCCCGATATTGCCGGCAAGGGAATTGCCAATCCCACCGCGTTGCTGATGGCCGCCGCCATGATGCTCGACCATGTGGAGCGCAAGGATCTCGGCGATCGCCTGCGTCAGGCCATCAATGATGTACTGAACAAGGACAAGGTGCGTACCGGCGACCTGGGCGGCAGCGCTACCACAGACCAGTACGCCAAAGCTCTGGTGGCGAGGATCAAGGGCTGATTGGGGCGACGGGCATGAAGCAGTGAAGTAGCCTGCGAGGCGCGCCGGCCCGTTCCGCACGGGGCCGGCACAGTGCATAATTACGTGATGGGTACATCGTCGGGACTTTCATCGACCTACAGCAAGCTGTCACGGCTATTGTTTTCGGTGATGCTGTTTGCGGCCGTTGCTTGCAGCGTGATGGCTTCTCTGGTGCTCGACTGGAAGCGGACCGAGACCACGATGCATGCGATGGCACGCGAGCGGGGCGCCACATTGTTTCAGTTGGTGGAAATGACTCGCGACTGGAATGCCAGCCATGGCGGCGTCTATGTGCCGGTCACCAAAAGCACGCAGCCCAACCCTTATCTTGAGCATCCGCGGCGCGATGTGGTGACGCAGGATGGGCGCGCTCTGACGATGGTCAATCCGGCCTTCATGACCCGTCAGTTATCCGAAATTGCGCAGCAGGCGGGCGCTGTCCAGTTGCATATCACCAGCCTCAATCCGATCCGCCCGGCCAACGCGCCGGATGCCTGGGAGGCGGAGGCGCTGCGCCGCTTCGAGGCCGGCCTGAGCGAGATTGTCGAACTGATTCCGGGCACCGAGCCCGTGCATCGCTACATGGCGCCCCTCAAAGTCAAGAAGGCCTGTCTGGTTTGTCACGAAAAACAGGGCTATCGGATTGGAGATATCCGCGGTGGGATTTCAGTGACGATGCCGGCTGCGCATGCGCTGGAAATCCGCGACGGCGAACTTGTCCGTATCAGCGCGGTGCACGCCCTGGTGCTGTTGGTTGTTCTGACCTTGCTGCATTTGCTGCTGGCGCGAACGCGCCGCCACTTAATGGCGCTGGAACGCCTCACCGGTGAACAGGAGCAGGTGATCGCCGAACGTACGCGTTCCCTCTCTGAAGCCAACGAGGGTCTGGCGCGAGAAGTTGCTGAGCGCGAGCTGGCGGCGGCGGTGTTTGCCAACGCGGCGGAAGCCATCATCGTTACCGACGAAGCGGGCCTTATCGTTCGGGTCAATCCAGCCTTTTCCCTGATTACCGGTTATGCCGAGAGCGAGGTGCTCGGCAAGGCGTCGTCGGTGCTCAAATCGGGTCGGCACTCACAGGAGTTCTTTGACGAGATGTGGCAAGCCCTGAAGCAGAATGGCTGCTGGCAGGGCGAGGTCTGGAACCGTCGCAAGAGTGGTGATCTGTTCGTCGTCTGGTTGTCGATTACCCGGATCACCGGCGGTGGTCAGCCAGTGCGTTTCGTGGCGACACTTACGGACATCACGCGGCGCAAGGAACTGGAAGAGGCACTGCGCCATCAGGCCTACCATGATCCCCTCACCGACCTGCCGAATCGGACGCTTTTTGCCGACCGTTTGCGGGTTGCCATCTCGCAGGCACAGCGCCATGGTCGCAGCTTTGCATTGTGCTTCATCGATCTTGATCACTTCAAGCCGGTTAACGATACGCTTGGCCATGCAGCCGGGGATGATTTGCTGGTCGAGACGGCCCATCGCCTGCGTCTCAGCGTTCGGGCCGCCGATACCATCGCGCGCTTGGGCGGTGATGAGTTCGCTGCCATCCTGACCGAAGTCGGGTCACGTGCGGAGGTGGAAGAGGTCGCCGCTCGAATTGTTGCCGATCTGGCCCGCCCATTCGAACTGAAAGCAGGTGTTGCGCACATCTCGTGCAGCATCGGTGTCGCGATGTTCCCCGAACATGGCACGGATGTCGAAGCGCTTCAGCACAATGCCGATGCAGCACTCTATGACGTGAAGGAAACGACTCGCAACGCGTATCGCATCTGTGGAAATGACGGCGCACATTGATGCAGTGACATAGGGGTTTGCGATTTTCGACTCTGGCAGACCAGGCCGGGTGGTGTTTCAGTTCAGC
>JBIJDI010000416.1:0-2592 GCA_044344235.1 Sulfuritalea sp.
TGCCATGACCGGATCCCGCGCCATACGAGTCGTGCTGGTCGACGACCATCAACTGGTCCGGGCCGGGATAGGTGCCTTGCTGCGTGAGTTGCCGGAGGTCGACGTTGTCGGCGAAGGGAACGACGGCGAAGCGGCGATCCGTCTGGCGCAAGAGCTCATACCGGATGTGCTTTTTCTGGATCTGGTCATGCCCGGGATGTCCGGGCTCGTTGCGCTGGAGCGGATCATCGGGCAGCAACCCGACCTGAAAGTCATCATCCTGTCGATGCACAGCAGTGAAGAGCACGTGGTGCGCGCCCTGCAGTTGGGCGCCGCAGGCTACATGCTGAAGGATGTCGCGCCCGAGGAACTGCCGCTGGCGCTGAAAGCCGTGATGAGCGGCGACACCTGGTTGTCTTCGGCAATATCGAGGACAGCCATCGCGGAGTATGTCGATCGAACCGCACACGAGTCGCCGCTCGATGCCCTCACCGCGCGTCAACATCAGGTGCTAAGGTTGATCGCCGAAGGGCACAGCACCAAGGATATCGGCGCGCAACTCGATCTCAGCGTAAAGACGATCGAAACCTTTCGGGCGCAAATCATGGAGCGTCTGGACATCCATGATGTAGCGGGACTGGTGCGCTACGCAATACGCCAAGGCATCGTGCCGCTGTAGCCCGTATCGCCTCACCGCAAGTCACGGAAGATCGGCTTGCGGGCCTGAAAAGTCGGCACGGGCGACACGCCGATGTATTGCCGCGGGCAACTTTATTTCTCAATATCAGGGATTCCCCGATTTCCTTGTCAGTCGAAGGCCCCCATCATGGAGGCTTCCGGGCACTAGGCGTGCCCGCCGACATTGGACGACCGCGGTGGTGATCACGCTGACCGTCCATCGAGCAAGGGAATCCCATCATGGCCATGCAAGACGCCAGCGCGCCGCACTCAGACGCATCGAAGCCTGCCGCCAGGCCATCCGTCACGAGCTCGCCTGACAGCGGCAAGCAGTGCACATTGATGCTGGATCGGCGAGGCAGGATCTGCGGCAGCGGCGTCGCCGTGGAATCATTGTTCGGGGAAGGCTCGGGCCGACTGATGGGCCGGCGGATTTCAGAACTTGTCGTAGGCATTCTTTTCGAGGGAGATTCGCCGGGTGACGACGCCAGGCAGCTGCTCCGCCTTTGCGCAGACAAGGAGTGGCGCAAATTCGAGGCGCTGCACGCGCACGGGCATGTGTTTGACGTCGAGATTTACCTGTCGCGCTGGATGTCAGATAGCTGGGAGAAGTTTGTCCTCAATTTGCGTACGCAGGGAGTGACGCCATGAAACCGGGATCGATACGTGTTCGGCTGCGCTCAACCGCGCCGCAGCTCAGGTCTCAACCAGGCCAGGCCACTTCAGGGCCTGATGGTGTTCTTAAAAGTCGAGGAGCAGCAGCTTGTCGGTTCCCGCCACCATTATTCAAACACGGAGTAACCGTCAAATAGCATGAAAACCAATCTGCCCATCACCCAAGTGGAAGTTCCTTTCCCCAAGGGGCGCTACATTGTCTCGCGCACCGACCTCAAGGGCATCACGACCTACGCCAACGACACCTTCCTGCAACTCAGCGGATTTACCCGCAAGGAACTGATTGGCAAGAGCCACAACCTCGTGCGCCACCCGGACATGCTTCCCGGCGCATTCGCCTGGCTATGGGACACGATCAAGGAAGGCCGGCCCTGGCGCGGCATCGTCAAGAACCGCTGCAAGAATGGCGACTTCTACTGGGTCGATGCGCTGGTGGTGCCGGTGCTCAAGAACAACCAGAGGGTCGGCTACATGTCGGTACGCACCGAGCCGACGCGACAGCAGGTTGCCGATGCCGAGGCCCTGTATCGCCAACTGAAAGAAGGCAAGGCAACGATTCCCAGGCCGTCCGCCTGGATGTGCATATCCCTCAAAGCGAAACTCTCGGGCTTCGTTCTATGGCTGATCGCCGCACAGATTATCGCAGCGGCCGTTCATGTGCTGGGGCCGTCACTGGCGCTGGCACCGGGGGCGATCGAACTCACGGTACAACTGCTCGGGGCATCCGGCGTGATCGCCGGCATTTGGCTGCTGTCCATCCAGAACCAGATGATGACCATCATCAACCGCATCATCGGCCGCCTCGACCATATTGCCCAGGGCGACCTGACGGATCCGATTCCTTTGCATCGCGTTGATGAGTTGGGCCGGCTCAACGATGCGCTGGTGACCATGCAGACCCACCTCAAGGCCATGATGGCTGAAATTGTCGAAGCGGCAGACCAGGTAGGTGCGAACGCTGATGTCTTGAGTGCCGAGATGGAGCAAACCCGCAAGGTGACCCACATCCAATCCGGTGCCGCCAGCAGCATCGCGGCAGCGGTCGAACAACTGGTGGCCTCCGTCAGTGAAATTGCCGACAGCGCGCAACAGGCATCGCACGCGGTAGAGGCTTCGCACGGGCTGCTGGACGAGGCATCGCTGCGCATGAGCGAAAGCCAGGCGGCTTCGCAAAACGTGGTGAAGACCGTCAATGACGCGGGTCAAACCATGGCCGAACTATTCCAGTCCATCACTGCCATCAATCGCGTAAGCCAGGTC
>JBIJDI010000291.1:0-3932 GCA_044344235.1 Sulfuritalea sp.
CCGAAGTGATTCCTGCACACGACGAAACAGACGGTCAACTGGACGGGCAGATGGCCTGGTGCCATGTCATGTACGGGCTGCACGCGCTGTCGGCGGTTTCCGGGGTGCTCACTTCGGCGACAGTGGTGGGTGCCTTTGTCTTCGGCTGGCCGTCGATCATTGCCGTGATCATCAATTACGTCACCCGCGACCAGGTGCGCGGCACCTGGCTGGCGACGCACTGGCGCTGGCAGTTGCGCAGCTTCTGGTTTGCCGCGCTGTGGCTGCTGGTGGCCGGTTTTCTGATGCTCACCCTGATCGGCATTCCGGCGGCGATCATGGTCATCGTCGGCACCGGGCTCTGGGTGCTCTACCGGGTGATTCGCGGCTGGCTGGCCCTGAAAGAGCGGCGCGGCATGCCGGTGCCGGCGGCCTGACGCCGGCTTTTGCCGGGGAATTCCCGATGCCCGAAAGCCCGGCTTCGCAGCGCGCGCTTGCCATTCGCAAGACGGGCTACCTGCTGTTTCTGCTGACGCCGATCCTGATGCTCGCGGGCTGGCAACTGGGCCGGGATACGGGGCTGCCGGACTTGATGGCCTGGTATCCGGTGTTCTGGATTTTCGGCGTGATTCCGCTGCTCGATTACGCCGTCGGCCGCGACACGGCCAATCCGGACGAGGCAACCGAGACGCCAGTCATGCAGCAACAGATCTATTACCGCATCCTGACCCTGCTTGCGGTGCCGATCCAAGTGCTGCTGCTGGCGTGGGCCGGCTGGGTTTTTGTGCACGGCGACCTGGGTTTCTGGGGCCGGCTGGGCTGGCTGGTGTCGATGGGCGTCGTCTCCGGCATCAATGCCATCAACATCGCCCACGAACTGATCCACCGCCACGGCCGCCTCGAGCCATGGGCAGGTGGTGTGCTGCTCTCGCTGGTGGCCTATGGTGGCTTCAAGGTCGAGCATGTGCGCGGCCACCACGTCCACGTGTCGACGCCGCAGGATGCCTCCTCATCCCGCTATGGCCAGTCGCTCTATGACTTTTTGCCGCATGCCTGGAAGTGGAACTTCCTCAACGCCTGGCGGCTGGAGGCGGAACGCCTGCAGCGGCGTGGCCTGCCGGCCCTGCATTGGCGTAACGAACTGATCTGGTGGTATGGCCTGAGCCTGGCTATCGCTGCCTTCATGACCTGGGCCTTTGGCTGGCTCGGCCTGCTGTTCTTCGCCGGCCAGAGCTTCGTCGCCTTCACTGAATTGGAAATCATCAACTATGTCGAGCACTACGGCTTGCACCGGCGTCGCCAGCCGGATGGCCGCTTCGAGCGCACCACCCACCAGCATTCGTGGAACAGCAGCTATCGGGTGACCAACCTGTTCCTGTTCCAGTTGCAGCGCCATTCGGACCACCATGCCCACCCCGCGCGCCGATATCAGGTGCTGCGCCATTTTGATGACAGCCCGCAACTCCCGGGCGGCTATGCTGCGATGGTGGTGCTGGCGCTGGTGCCGCCGCTTTGGCGACGGGTGATGGATCATCGGGTCGAAGCCTACTACCGCAATGAACTGGAGCAATTGGGAGCGGCTGCTTAGCGCGCCTCATCCATCATGCGTGCTTCGATCCATCGGTTGATTCTCCTTGTCGTCACCGGCGTGCTGCTGCAGGGCTGCAGTGCCGTGCGCCTCGGCTACGGCAACGCCGACAGTCTGGTCCGCTGGTGGGCGGATCAGTACGTGAACATGTCGCCCGAGCAGGACATACTGGCCCGCGAGCGCCTGGTCCGCCTTCATGCATGGCATCGCAAGACCCAGTTGCAGGAGTACGTTGCGGTGTTGCGACAAAGCCAGAAGCTGGTCGCCGGCCAGCCAAACGCCGCCGACATGCTGACGCTCGGCGACGGCATGATTCGTCTCGGCCGCACGGTGGCCGAACAAATGACGCCGGACATCGCCGACTTTCTGGCGACCCTCGCCCCCGAGCAGATCGAGCGCATGGCCGAACGCCTGGCGGACAAGAATGCCGACTACGCCAAGGAGGCACAGCTCGCCGAGGGCGAAAGCGGGCAGCGCAAGGCACGCTACAAGCGTTTGCTGGAGCGCACCGAGTACTGGTTCGGCGATTTCAGCGACGCGCAGAAGACGGCTTTGCGCCGCATGATCGACGGCCAAAGCACCGGCAGCCAGTTCTGGTACGAAGAGCGCTTGCGCCGCCAGCGGGAGTGGCTCGCGCTGGCGCGACAGGTGCAGCGTGATCGCCCGCCGCGCGAGCAGGTGATCCGTTTGCTGCGCGACTATGCGGCACATTTCGACATGCCGGTCGATCCGCCGCGCCTGGCGCAAGCACAGGCCCTGCGCCGCGCCTCCGCCGAACTCGCCGTGGCGGTGCTTGCCATGACCACGCCAGCGCAACGCGTCCATGCCCAGAACAAGCTGGGTGACCTGATGCGCGATTTCACCGAACTATCGCAGGAAGCAGGCGCTTAGGCGAAACCGACTACTTTCTGTTGCACACTCCGCGCATACTCCGCGCTTCTCCTCACGTTCAGCAGGAATCGCCATGACTGTTTGCCCGATTGCCATTGCCGTTGGCTGCCAAAAATGCCCGGCTTTCAAGATCTGTCCGCTCAAGGGACTGCTCGGCGACAAGCCGCCTGCGCCTGCGGAGCTGGTCAAACCAAAGGCGTCGGCCAAGCCGCGCCCCGCTGCTGCACGCAAGAAGAAGTAGGCGTTCCGCCGCGTTACGCGCGGCCGACGGTACAGCGCAACGCCATGATTAACGCACCAATAGCGCGCAGCGAAATGTTGCTGTTTCTCCATTCTGGTGCGTTCCGGTTTCGCCCGTGAGGCACCTGCTCAGAATCGGGCATTCCCGTTTCCACCAGTAGTACCAGTCGATTGCGGCCGGTCGATCAGACGGCGGAAAAACGCCCGTGCAGGTAGGCGATGATCTTGCCTGACTCGTACATCCATTCGCTGTTGCCTGCCTGATCGGTGACTTTCAGGCAGGGCACCTTGGCTTGACCGCCACCGCGCACCAAGTCATTGCGGTTCTGCCCCTCCATCTGTGCGTCAAGCGATTCGATGTTCAGCGACAGACGGTGAATTTCGCGGCGCACCTTGATGCAGAACGGACAGGTTCGGTATTGGTACAGGACGATGTCGCGGCATTGCCGGTCCACCGTCTCCTGCGCTGCAGGCTCACGTACGAGGCCCTTCGGGCGGGTGATAATTTCCCACAGCAACATGAAGGGGCCGAGGGCGACGCGCAGGATCTTGAAGAAGGATTTCATATTCGGTACCGGTAAATGACGCAAGCTCGCTGCTCGGCGCCGGAGTGTAACCCGGCGCGTTATCGCATCCGGCTTTTCGCTTGTAGCCACTGGATCGTTTGCGGCTTCCATGGTCCGAGCTTTTGCGGCTCGGCGCACTTCCCTGCGCGTGGCTGCTTGGACGGCATGGTGGGCGAAGTGGTAGCCTTGCTTCCACACTACTTCCAAGGAGGAGCAAGCATGAAGATTCGCACAATATTCATCGGCCTGATGGCTGCGACTTTTTCCGCACTGGCGCCGGCCCAGGAACCGATCGTGATCAAGTTCAGCCACGTGGTGGCGGCCGACACGCCGAAGGGCAAGGCCTCGGAGTTCTTCGCCAAGAGGGTTGCGGAACTGACCAAGGGCAGGGCCAGGGTCGAGGTCTACGCCAACAGTGCCCTGTACAAGGACAAGGAAGAGGTGGAGGCGCTGCAGCTCGGCGCCGTTCAGATGCTGGCGCCGTCGCTGTCCAAGTTCGGTCCGCTCGGCGTCAAGGAATTCGAGGTGTTCGACTTTCCCTACATCTTCGACGACTACGCCGACCTGCACAAGATCACCCAGGGACCGATCGGGGCATCGCTGCTGGCGAAGCTGGAACCCAAGGGCATCAAGGGCCTGGCCTACTGGGACAATGGCTTCAAATCCTT
>JBIJDI010000292.1:0-3920 GCA_044344235.1 Sulfuritalea sp.
CCGACCCTTGCACCGCCCTGGGTGAACGCCTGAAAGAACTCTGGCTCCAGCCGGAAACCAGAAAGACCATTGTCTGGCCCATTGCCTTGCGTTGCGGGAGACTCGAATGAACAGCGAACACAAGACCGAACTTGCCCTGCTTGGCGGCGGCTGTTTCTGGTGCCTGGAAGCAGCCTTTGTCCAACTCGCCGGCGTCGCGTCGGTAGTCTCCGGTTATGCCGGCGGTCAGATGAAGAACCCCGACTACCGCAGCGTATGCAGCGGCGACACCGGCCACGCCGAAGTCGTCGAGGTGCGCTTCGATCCATCTGTGATCGACTATCGCACGCTGCTGCAGGCCTTTTTCGCCATCCACGATCCGACCACGCCCAACCGGCAGGGCAACGACGTCGGAAGCCAGTATCGCTCGGTGATATTCACCCATGGCATCGAACAAGACAGGATTGCCCGCGCCCTCATCGCAGAACTCGCCGCCGCAAGCATATGGCCCGCTCCAATCGTCACCGCCGTATTGCCAGCGCCGACTTTCTGGCCGGCAGAAGACCATCACCAGAACTACTTTGCCAACAACCCGGAGCAGTCCTATTGCCAGTTCGTCGTGGCGCCGAAAGCGGCAAAACTGCGCAAGGTATTTGCCGGGCGGTTGAAGGCCTGATGAAGCCCCTGCGTAGCAGGCGGGCCAGCAAGAGACGCTGACCGCGCCGCTACGGATGACTACTCGGCATCCGGCTGCAGCGCCGGTACCGATTTGGCAAACGCCGGCAGCGTCAGGCAGTGTTCGTGAATGCGCATCACCGTCGGCACATGATCGAGCCGCGCCTTGAAGCGCTGCGCGTTGAATATCTGCGGCACCAGGCAGATGTCCGCCAGGGTCGGCGTGTCGCCGTGGCAGCAGGCACCGGTGCGGTCGTTGCCGGCCAGCATGCCCTCGACAGTGGACAGCCCAGCCTCGACCCAATGGCGGTACCAAGCGTTTCTCTGCTCTTCTGAGACGCCCAGCGTCTTGCTCAGGTAACCCAGCACCCGCAGGTTGTTGAGCGGATGTATTTCGCAGGCAACGGCCAGCGCGATCGCCCGCACCCTCGCCCGCCCCACTGCGTCGGCTGGCAGAAGCGGCGGCTGTGGCCTCGTTTCGTCGAGGTATTCGATGATGGCCAGGGACTGCGTCAGAATGATCCCGTCGTCGTCCAGCACCGGCACCAGTGCGGCCGGATTCATCGTCTTGAATTCTGCCGCAAACTGCTCGCCACCCCCTTTCAGCAGATGCACCGAGGCGTATTCGTAGTCAAGGCCCTTGAGCGCCAAGGCGATCCGCACGCGGAAACTGGCAGAACTTCGAAAGTAGTTGTAGAGCTTCATGACCATCCTGCGAAGAAAGCAATTGAGGGGTTTGCCCGCCCCTGCTCACGCAAAGTCGGAATTCGATGCAAAGACTAGAATGGCAGCACTATAGTCTGGTCAATTTCGATGTCAAAGCTTGCGGCCACCACCGTTTCCAGCCCCCGGAGATCTCTCGGCTGGCTCCGTGCCGCCTTGTCGGTGCTGATCCTGCTGCCCCCGGTTGCCGCTCTTGCTGCCCCCTCCGATCCGGCGCTGCGGAGCAGCGAACAAGTTGATATCCGCCGGCTTGGCAAAGTGTCGGATGACGAGCGTGCAGTGCTGCGGGTCGAGTGGCGTGCCGCAGTCACGGGTGCGGATGAGGCACGCGCCGTCCAGGACATGCTCGACAGCCTGCGACGAATGCAGGGAACGATAGGCGACATCAGCCGATTGATCCGCGGCATTCCGGCGCAGAAGCCCGTGGCCGAGGCGGTCGCGATCGAGCCGGCCGAGTCGGGTCCGGATGAAAAAATGATGGCGCTGGCCGGCAGTGCTGCGGCCGGTTTGCTGGCCATGTGGTGGTCGCGCCGTCGGGAGTCCGCCAAACATTCTGCTGCGGTATCCCGCACAGCTTCGGCCGAAGCAAGCCCGCCGGTTTTCGCACCTGCCGTCAATGCCCTGCCGGCCGCTACCGCACCGACCGGGACTGCACCCGCCGAAGCCCCGGCTGCGGTCGCACCCGTTGCCGAACCCCGCAATGAAGCACCGCGCCTTGAACCCGCCGCGGGCGCCAACACGCCCCCGCCCGCGCCTGCTCCGCAATCAAGCGGTGCGCCGAAGGTTGCGCAGGCGGTGCCACCTGCGCCAGAGCAATCCATTTCGTCCGCGTTGCCTGACACGGCCGCTGTCCCGGCCATGGAATTCACACTTGAAGAGGCCGATCCGGAATCTATAGCGCGTGCAGATGCCAGACTGAGGAAACTGCAGACCGCCCGAGCCCTCAAACCTCCCAGCAAAGTGCAGGAGACCAGCGTCGAGCCTACGCTGGAACTGGCGGAGATCATGCTGTCGCTGGGACTGGAGCAGGGCGCCGCACAAACGCTGCTGGAATACACCGAAGCCAATCCGCGCCAGGCGCTGCACCACTGGCTGAAGCTACTCGACATCTACCGCAGCAGCGGCCATATCGAGGACTTCAAGGAGACCGCCGAGAAGCTCCGCCGGAATTTCAACATCCAGGCCGAAGACTGGGCAAAAGCCAGCGCGGCGGAAGCGCCGACGCTGGAGAACTTTGGGCGTCTGTCAGAGCATGTTCAAAACGCGTGGATGCGGCCGGAGGAATGCATCAGCTATTTGCGCAACCTTCTGGAAGACAACCGCGAAGGTGCGCGAGCAGGATTCCCGCGGGCGGTCGCCGAAGAAATCCTGCTGCTGATCGAAATCCTGCAGGAGACTTCCGGCGTCGGTCAGACTGCCGGAGGGTAGTGCTGGACAACCTGGTCGATGGCGCCGAAGATGCTGGCGCCATTGCCGTCCCGCATCTCGATCCTGATGCGGTCGCCGAAACGCATGAAGGGCGTCTTCGGCGTTCCCTCTTCGATGGTTTCGTACATCCGCACCTCAGCGATGCAGGCGTAGCCCACGCCGCCATTGGCCACCGAGGAGCCGAACAAGCCGCCCTGCTTGTTCGATACCGTTCCCGAACCAACGATCGAGCCGGCTTCGAGTTCGCGCGTCTTTGCCACATGCGCGATCAGCTGCGCGAAGTTGAAAGTCATGTCGACGCCGGCATCGGGCTTGCCGAATGGCATCCCGTTCAACTCGACCTCCAGCGGCAGAAGCAGCTTCGCATCCTTCCACGCCACCCCCAGTTCGTCGGGTGTCACCGCCACCGGCGAGAAAGCCGAGGCGGGCTTCGACTGGAGGAAGCCGAAGCCCTTGGCCAGTTCGGTTGGAATCAGGTTGCGCAGACTGACGTCATTCACCAGCATCAACAGCCGGATCTGCTGCGCACATTGCCCCGGCGTCGCACCCATTGGCACATCGCCGGTGATCACCGCGACCTCGGCTTCGAAGTCGATGCCCCAGGCTTCATCGCTGGCCAGCACTGGGTCGCGGGGCCCGACGAAACTGTCCGAACCGCCCTGATACATCAGCGGATCGACATGGAATTCCGGCGGCAACTCTGCGCCGCGAGCCTTGCGCACCAGTTCGACGTGATTGATGTAAGCAGACCCGTCGGCCCATTGGTAGGCGCGCGGCAAGGGGCTGTGGCAGTGCCGCGGATCGAAGGAAATGGCGTGGCGGGCATGGCCGTTGTTGAGCATGTCGTACACCAGTTCGAGCGGGGCCACCACCTCGTCCCAGTTGTCCAGCGCCTGTTGCAGCGTTCGCGCAATCTCGCCCACCGTCTGGCAGAGCGCGAGATCACGGCTGACTACCACCAGCGTCCCGTCACGACCGCCATGCTTGAGGGTGGCAAACTTCACGACCGGCCCCAGCTCTTGTAGCTGCCGTCGTGCATCCAGCGGGCATGCTGCGGCGCCTTGCGGGTGACGGCCCACTCGTTGATCATGTCCCACTTCACTTCGTCGAGCCGC
>JBIJDI010000293.1:0-3919 GCA_044344235.1 Sulfuritalea sp.
CACGGCCTTGTCCCAGTCGTCACCCTTGGGGGCAAAGTTGCGGCCCTTGAGATAAGCGATGGTGGTCTCGTCCGCAGCGACAAAGCCGACCCGCGCACCGGCCTCGATGGCCATGTTGCACACCGTCATGCGGCCTTCCATCGACAGCGCGCGAATCGCCTCGCCGCCGAACTCGATGGCGTAGCCGTTGCCGCCGGCGGTACCGATGCGCCCGATCAGGGCCAGCACGATGTCTTTCGCCGTAACGCCAGCGCCGACTTTTCCTTCGACCCTGACCAGCATGGTCTTCGACTTCTTCTGCAGCAGGCACTGCGTTGCCAGCACATGTTCGACTTCAGAGGTGCCGATGCCGTGAGCGAGGCAGGCAAAGGCGCCATGCGTCGAGGTGTGGGAATCGCCGCAAACCACCGTCATGCCGGGCAGCGTCGCGCCGTTTTCCGGACCGACGACATGAACGATTCCCTGCCGCTTATCCTTGAACGGAAAGTAGGCCAGGGCCCCCACTTCGCGGATATTGGCGTCGAGGGTTTCCACCTGCTGGCGCGAGATCGGATCCTGGATGCCGAGTTCCCAGTGCGAAGTCGGCGTGTTGTGGTCGGCCGTGGCGACGATGGACGAAATGCGCCAAGGCTTGCGCCCGGCCAGCTTCAGGCCCTCGAAGGCCTGCGGACTGGTGACTTCGTGCACCAGATGGCGATCGATGTAGAGCAGCGCCGTGCCGTCTTCTTCGACGTGAACGACATGGCTGTCCCAGAGTTTCTCGTAAAGCGTTCTTGACATGATTTCCAAAGCAGCAGCGTGGACTGCGAATTATCGCACAGCCTCGCCCGCAGAATCACCCGGAACGCCGCGCCAGACCAGAACCAAGCCGATCAGAGCGAGTACCGAAGCGGCACTGAAGGTGATCCCCGGCCCGGCACTCTCCCACAAGGCACCGGCCAGCAAGGCACCCCCCAGACCGCCGGCACCATAGGCAACGCTGCCATAGAGCGCCTGCGCCCGTGCCTGCTGGCCAGCGACGAACCAGCGATTGAGTGCCGCCATGGTCGCTGCGTGATGCGCGCCAAAACTGGCGCCATGCAGCAATTGCGCGAATACCAGAAGCCCGATGAATTCGACCGCCCAGCCGATCAGCATGAAGCGCAGGGCGGCAAGGGCAAAGCAGACCAGCAGGATCCGTCGCATGGAAACCCGAAGCGAAATCCGCTGCATGAACAGGAACACCACGATCTCGGCCACCACGCCCAGGGTCCACAGCACCCCGACCAGACTCTTGCCGTAGCCTTGCGCCACCAGATGAATCGAGTAGAAGACATAGAGCGCACCGTGCGCCGCCGTCATGAACAGGCCGGCGGCGAGCAGGAACACCACCTTGCGCTGGCGCAATACCTCCAGAATCGGCCCGGCCACCTGCCCGGCGTGTTGTTTCACTTCGGTCAATGTCAGCGCACTGAGCAGCGTGCCCAGCAGCAGGAACCAGCTGACCCAAAGCTGGGAACGGATCGGCGCCGAATCGAGCAGGAAGCCGACCCCCATCACGGTGACAATGAAGCCCACCGAGCCCCAGAGCCGGATGCGCCCGTAGCGTTCCGGGTGCGCCGCCAGATGCCCCAGGGTCAGCGCTTCGACCAGCGGCAGCGATGCACTCCAGAAGAAGTGAAGAACCGCCATGCCGATCAGCAAGCCGACAAAATCCTGCGTCAGGAACACCACCGAAAAACTGGCCAGCGCGGCCGCGGTCGACGCGACCACAATGCGCACGCGCCTGCCGCCGCTGTCAGCCAGCCAGCTCCAGAGCAAGGGCGCCAACAGGCGCATGAATTGTCCGAGCGACATCAGCACCGCGATGCGCCCGGCAGAAAGTCCTATGGATTGCAGGTAGAGGGCGAAATACGGCAGGAAGGCGCCGATGAACGCGAAATACCAGAAATACCAGGCAGACAAACGCCCGTTTTGCCCCATGAGAGATACCGCCAACCGCGACCGGCGGTTCCGCTGGTGCAGGTTTGCGCGTGACCTAGGCCTTGCCGGCCTGAAGCATGGCGTAGAGCTCGTCTTTGAGCTTCAGGCGCAGCTTCTTCATGTCCTCAAGCGCGGCGTCGGCCACGGGCGAGTCCTTGTCTTCGAGCGCTTCAACCTTGGAAGTCAGCGCGTGGTACTCGTCGAACAGGCGGGCAAAATGCTTGCTGCCCATCTTGAGACTATGGATGGCCGAAGCATGTTCGGGAAATTCGTGATGCAGGTCGTGATGATCAACGTTCATTGTGTTTCCAGTCCTGTGCGATTCAATTCTGAAAACTATTTTACTATCGGCCGGGCAGGAATTCGCGGTGTCGGGCAATCAACATCGGCGCACTGGGCGCGGTGATGCAAGGCAGCGTCGATCAGCACCAGCGCCAGCATGGCCTCGGCAATCGGTGTGGCGCGAATTCCTACGCAGGGATCATGACGGCCGTGGGTTTCGATCATCGCCGGCTCTCCGGCGAGATTGATGGTACGCCGTGGCAGGCGAATGCTCGAGGTCGGCTTGACCGCCATCCTGACCACCACGTCCTGGCCGGTCGAGATGCCGCCCAATATCCCTCCCGCATGGTTGCCGAGGAATCCATCGGGCGTCAGTTCGTCGCCATGTTCGCTGCCTTTTTGTGTCACCGAGCCGAAACCGGCGCCGATTTCCACGCCCTTGACGGCGTTGATGCCCATCATGGCGTAAGCGATGTCGGCATCGAGCCGGTCATATACCGGGTCGCCCCAGCCGACGGGGACGTCGCGAGCCACCACGGTGATTTCCGCGCCGACGGAATCGCCCGATTTGCGCAAGGCGTCCATGTACTCTTCGAGTTGCGGAACGATCCCGGCATTGGCCGCAAAAAAGGGATTGGCGTCGATCGCGGCCTCGTCCTGCCACGGAATTTCGATGCTCCCCAACTGGCTCATCCAGCCGCGCACCGTCACCCCGTAGCGCTGCTGCAGCCACTTTCTGGCGATGGCCCCGGCGGCGACCCGCACCGCGGTTTCGCGCGCCGAAGAACGGCCGCCACCGCGATGATCGCGAATCCCGTATTTCTGCCAGTAGGTGTAATCGGCATGGCCCGGGCGGAAGGTTTCCGCGATGTTGCCGTAATCCTTGCTGCGCTGGTCCTCGTTGCGGATCAGCAAGCCGATCGGCGCACCCGTGGTGCGTCCTTCGAATACACCGGAGAGAATCTCGACCGTATCCGATTCGCGGCGCTGGGTGACGTGGCGCGAGGTTCCCGGCTTGCGCCGGTCCAGTTCCGCCTGAATGTCAGCCGTCGAGAGTTCGAGGCCCGGCGGACAGCCATCCACTACACAGCCGATCGCGGGACCGTGTGATTCACCAAATGAAGTGACGCGGAAAAGAGAGCCGAAAGTATTGCCGGACATGTAGTCTCAGCGCTCCAGCAGGCTCAGTTTCTCCGGCTTTTTCGCCCACTCGTCGGCATCGGCCGGCGGCTCCTTGCGCTCGATGATGACCGGCCATTTCTTGGTCAACTCGGCATTCAGCGCGGTGAAGTGCTCCTGCCCCGCCGGAACATCGTCCTCGGCAAAGATGGCCTCGACCGGACACTCGGCAACGCACAGGGTGCAGTCGATGCACTCCTCGGGATCGATCACCAGGAAGTTCGGTCCTTCGTGGAAACAATCCACGGGACAAACGTCCACGCAATCGGTGTATTTGCATTTGATGCAGGATTCAGTAACAACGTAGGTCATGGTCGGGCTCCGGTTTCAGCGGACAATGTACCATCGCCATGCGCTATTGACACGCGGCCAAGTTCGCCATGCTTGATTTTTTTTGCTAGGATTCGGTCATGCAAGCGACTGTGGTCGCAGCAATTCATCGCACCGTACGTCCGCAAATGCGGCAATCGGAGCAAAAACCCCGAGGAATCCATGA
>JBIJDI010000295.1:0-3905 GCA_044344235.1 Sulfuritalea sp.
CGTGATTTCGTCCATCATGGCGATAACCGTCGCGGTATGGTGCATCAGCATGCCTTCGGTGATTTCCAGTTCCAGCCATTCGGCGCCGATGCCGTGTCGCTCCAGAAGTTCCTGAACACGTGCGGGCAGGCCGCTGGAAAAATCGCGCGCCGACAGATTGACGGCGACGTGCATCGCCGGCAAACCGGCATCCGCCCATTGGCGAATCTGCTTGCACGCTGCTTCGAGTACCCAATTGCTGACATGAACGATCAGCCCGGATTCCTCGGCAACCGGCACGAATTCGGCGGGCGGCACCAGGCCGCGTTCCGGATGACGCCAGCGCACCAGCGCTTCGGCGCCTATGATTGCGCCGCTCTCGATGTTCACCTTGGGCTGGTAGTAGAGCAGCAGTTCGTCGCGGTCGATGGCACGGCGCAAACCCGCTTCGAGGTTCAGGCGGTCAACCGCGCGCTGATTCATGTCCTCGCTGAAAAAGGCCATGCCGTCCGGCCCTGTTTGTTTGGCGCGATACATGGCGATGTCGGCCTGGCGCAGCAGGGTTTCCGTGTCCATGCCGTCTTCGGGATAAATGCTGATGCCGATTGCGGCACCCAACTTCAGCTCTCGACCGGCAATCACGATGGGATCGTCCAGCGTGGCGAGCAGCTTCTGCGCCACGTTGCCGGCATGCTCGCGGTCGGCGATCTCGAACAAGCCCACGGCGAACTCGTCGCCGCCGAGACGGCAAACCACATCGGCTCCGCGCAGGCAGGCGCGCAGGCGATTGGCGGTTTCCTGCAGCACCTTGTCGCCGACGACGTGGCCAAGCGTGTCATTGATCGGCTTGAAGCGGTTCAGGTCGATGAACAGCACGGCACCGAAGCCCTCCTTCCGCTTTGACGCCATCAGCGCCTGATCGGCCAGCCGTGTGAACTGCGTGCGGTTGGGCAGTCCGGTCAGGGCGTCGAAATAGGCGAGGTGATGAATGCGACCTTCGGCCCGCTTGCGGTCGGTGATGTCGGTGAAGATCGAGAAGTAGTGAGTGATTTCATCCGCGGAATTGCGCACCGAACCGATCGACAGCCACTTGGGGTAGATCTCGCCATCCTTGCGACGATCCCACACTTCGCCCTGCCAGTAGCCGGTGTCGAGCAGCCGTTGCCACATCTTCTCGAAAAACGCCGCATCGTGCCGGCCCGAGCGGAACTTGCGTGGCGTTTCGCCCAGGACTTCAGCCGCCGAGTAACCCGTGATGCGAGTGAATGCCGGGTTGACCGACACGATTGCTTCCTGCGCGTCGGTGATCAGGATCGCTTCGTCCGATTGCTCGAAAATGCGGGCATGCAGGCGCAACTGCTCGGCGGCATCGCGGCGTTCGGTAACATCGGACAGGAAGCCGATCAAGCCGTTCGGCTGGCCGGCATCATCCCGCAGGACCGAAAGCTGCAGCCTGGCCCAGAACACCTCGCCGTTCTTCTTGCGCCGGCGCACTTCCATTTCGCGACCGCCGCGGTTGAGAAAGACATCCTCGAAACTGATGTCTTCGTCGCTTTCGTCCGCATAAAGAAACAGCACGTTGCGACCCAGGACTTCGTCCGCGCTGTAGCCGAAAAGCCGCTCGGCGCTGCTGTTCCAGCCGGTAATGAAGCCGGCCAGGTCCATGGAGATGACCGACTCGTTGATGTGCTGGAGGATCTGCGCCTGCTGACGCAGATCCTCCAGTTCGCTATCCGGGTTGACCATTGATTCCTAATTATCCCTGCCAACCTGCATGGTCCAGCGCAAGGCCTCGATCTGCGTCCTGCACCAGATCTCGTTGTTTATTCCGGTTTGCTTCAGCGTCGGGCCAACCACGTCCGGCCCTTGCTCCGCCTCCTCGGCCAGGGTCAGCAGGTTTCCCAGCGTGCCCGTGTGATGCAGCAATGCGCCGCTGATCTCCTCCGCCAGTTGCAAGGGCGCAATGATGGTGGCGAGCGGTTGTCCGAACAGGGCTTCGAGCAGCGAAAACATCCCGACCATGAAGGCTTCGTCCTGTGTCGTCCGGTCGCCGCCGGTGGCCTTGGACAGGCCTTCCATCAACGAGGCGCGCAACGCGGCGGTGGCCATCAGCGGGTTGGTCTGGGAGCCTGACGCCTGGCTCGCATAGAGCAGGAGTTGCAGCCAGCGCTGCAACTGCCGTCGGCCCAGCAGGGTGATCGCATGGGCAAAGCTGTTGATGCGGGTATTGGGCGAAAAGGCCACCGAATTGACCAGCCGAAGCAATTGCACCGAGAGCTGCGGATCGTGTTTCAAGGTGGCTTCGATATCCCGGGTTTCGGCGTCGCGGGCGATCTGGGCGAGGATCTTCAGCAGCAAGGCATGTTGCGGGCCGCTGCGCGGCGTCGGGGGCGGTGCGACGGGCGGCGGCGGGCTGTCGGGCGCCGGCTGCATCACGAATCCCGCCGGAAGCAGGGTGGCATCGAGTCGCGCGATCACGCTGGCGGGGAGCAGACAAACCAGACCGGAGATCGCGTCTGCCAGACCGAATTCGCCGAACAGTCTTGCCAGCGCTGCCGAGTCAGCCATCTCCGCACCGCGCAGATGGACGGCGGCCCATTCCTGATTGGGGCCGGGCGTCGGCTGAAAAACAAGCAGCGGGAAGCTTTCGGTGGTCATGTCAATCCTTCTTTTTTGTCATGATTCACTGAAATCGTGGCGGACGCAAGGCCGGATATGCTGCTGCTGCCGAAAACGAGGCTTGCGCCCCGCCGCTCAGTCATGGCGGACGATACCTGCTTCGGTGACGATGACATCGAGACGGATATCGTGGGGTTGCGGGCGGATGTCCTTCACGCGTGCGAATTCGAAGCCAACGCCGATTGAAAACGGACGTGGAACCAGTGCCGCCAGTGTGCGGTCAAAATATCCACCACCATAGCCGAGGCGAAAGCCCTGACTGTCAAAGGCGACCAGCGGCAGCAGCACAATGTCGGGGGCGATAGTCTCGCCTTCGACCGGTACGGGGATGCCGTAGCGGTCGGTGCCCATGGCGCTTGCGGGAGTCCAGTGGCGGAAACTCATGGGCGCGTCAGGCGCGTCGACTACCGGCATCGCGCCTCGCCAGCCGCGCTCAATGAGGAGGGATACCAGTGGCTGTGCATCGAATTCGCCGCGTACGGAGGCACAGAAGGCCAGGGTTTGTGGCGCAAGCGGTGTCAGCAGATGCAGCAGATGCGCTTCGATGCGGGCCGAGAGCGCAAGGCGGGAATCCTCGGCGAGCGCCATGCGGGCAGCCAGCTTCTCTCCTCGCAGCGCAGCGCGAAAAACGGAGGAATCGGCGATGTGTTCGGTCGACGGGGAGAGTGCAGCCATGTGCTAACGTGGAGCCGGAACAAGTCAAGTAGAAACCAGTGAATGAACTATAACCTCAACCCAGCGATGTCTCTATACCGGATCGGCCTTGCCGCGACCGTCTTTCTCGGTGTCGCCATAGCGCCGGCGCCGGCGCAGTGCGCCTCGTTGGGAGCTTTCGCCGATCGCGGCGATGCGGCGTTTCTGTCGGCGCGGGAAGCCTTTCGCAACGGTGAGCGGGTCCGTCTCGGAAGGCAGATCGTGGCGTTGCAGGGGCATCCGCTGCAGGCTTGGGCCGAATATTGGGCCCTGCGCCTGCGTCTTGACGATGGCGACGAAAGCGGGGTAGCGGAATACCTGATCCGTTACCCGGGCGCTTATCTGTCCGAAAAACTGCTTGGCGACTGGCTGCGCGTGATGGGCAAGAAGGGCGAGTGGGAAGGCTTCAAGCGCGAGTTGCCGGCGTTGATGCTGCCCGATGCCGAGGTAAGCTGCTATGCGGCGCAGGCCGCAAATACGGCTGATACCGTGCGACCCTACTGGAACAGCGGCCAGGACCTGCCGCAGGCCTGCGAGACAGTCGTTGACCAACT
>JBIJDI010000294.1:0-3905 GCA_044344235.1 Sulfuritalea sp.
CTCGGTGCTCTCCGACATGGGCTGCGCCGTCGAAGTCGGCCAGGCCGAAGCCGCCGCGCACCACGCCTACGCCGCACAGCATGCCGCTGCGGCGAAGGCCAAGGCCGTCAGAAAGTAAACGCGCCGCTCAGGTCGCCGGTCTTCTCGCGCACGCCGGGTAGCGCTTCGAGACTGAAGCGGCGCGTGATCAGCTTGAGGATGGACGTCGTGTCATAGGGCGTCGAATCGACGTGGCCGCGGCGCGCGAACGGCGAGATCACCACGGCGGGGATGCGCGTCCCCGGCCCCCAGCGATCGGCAAACCCGTCGCCGCTCGGTGGCGGCGCGTGATCCCAGAAGCCGCCGTTCTCGTCGTAGGTCACGATCACCGCCATGCGCGGCCATTGCGGGCTCTTGCGCAGCTTCTGCAGCAGTTCGTCGATGTGTCTGTCGCCGGTCAGCAGATCGGTATAGGACGGGTGCTGCGAGTCGCGTCCGACAGGCTTGTAGAAGCTCACCTGGGGCAGCGTACCTGCCTCGATCGCCGCCACGAAATCGGCGCCGTCCTTCAGGTGGCGGGCGCGGTCGGGGCTGCCCGGCGCGAAGCGCGCAAAATAGTTGAAGGGTTGATGGTGCGGCTGGAAGAGCGGGCTGCCCGCCTCACGGTTGTAGATCACCTGCCGTTTCGCTGCGGGGGCCTGCGTGCCGTCGGCAACGGCCGCGTTCCAGCCGCCGGAATACCAGACCCACGAGACGCCCTTGGCCGACAGCGTGTCGCCGATGGTCTTCGCCGTCTGCGGCGGCACCGGCAACTTGGCCGCATCGGCCAGTTCGCGCGGCCCCTCGGCGGCCGGCGGGATTCCCGAAGGCTGGAAGGGCGGCTGCGAGGTATTCACCACCCAGCCGTCGGGCGTCACGCGGCCATCCAGCAACTCCACCGGTCCGTCCATGGCCGATGCCGGCGACGTCGGCTTGCGCTTCAGATTGCCGTTGGCATCGAGCTGGGCGCGCACGCTGGCCGGCGCATCGGCGTGGCGCGGCGTGCAGGCACAGACCAGCCACTGATGGTTGAGGAAGGAACCGCCATAGGCCGCCATAAAGAAATTGTCGGCCAGCGTGTAGTCGCGCGCCCACTGCCACAGGCGCAGCTGCGAGCCGTCGATATGAGACATGACCCAGGCGCCGACGTTGGTGGTGGCGACGAAGCGGTTGTTCTTCCCGCCGGCGATCTGCTCACGGTTCTGGTAGAAGTTGTGGATCGGACTCGGCAGGATTTCATGCAGGCCGCGGCCCACCGGCGGCAGCTCGATGCGGAACGGCCCGTTGGGCAGTCGATCGGGGAAGCCCGGATCGGCGTGGCCGTGGCTGTACACCGGCGGCAGGGTCGGCAGCGGGCGCCCGTCGTGGTCTACCTGGGTCGTCTGTTCGCGGGTGGCTTGCGCGATGCCGTTAGCGCCGGGAAACAGGCCGAACAGGTGGTCGAAGCTGCGGTTCTCGGCGTAGATCACCACGATGTGGTCGATCTGGTCGAGCCCGCTCGTCGGCCGGGCGCCCGTTTGGGCGCAGGCGGCGAGCAGGGGCAGGGCAAGCAGGGTGATGAAGTTGCGTATGCTCATGGAAACTCCGTGGCGAATGACGGTCATGCAGGATAATATCCGACCCTTCGAAATCGTCCTTATCGCCCGATGTTCTACGATGTCGCCACCCTCGGCCAGGTCTTCACCCCGCCCGAGATCGTCACCCGCATGCTGGCCCTGCGCCGCAATCAAGGGCGGGTGCTCGATCCGGCCTGCGGCGAGGGCGCGTTTTCGGCGCGCCTGCCCGGCTGCGTGGCCATCGAGCTCGATCCGGTGCATTGTCCCGCCGGCGCGCTCAACATCGATTTCTTCGCCTATCCCGAGAGCGAAAAGTTCGCCACCATCATCGGCAATCCGCCCTACGTCAAGGCGCGCGACATCCTGCCGGAAACCGCCGTGCGCTTCGGCTCCGGCCTGCTCGACGGCCACGCCAACCTCTACCTGCACTTCATCGAAAAGTGCGTGCGCCATCTCGCCCCCGGCGGCGAACTGATCCTCATCACGCCGCGCGATTTCCTCAAGGCCACCGGCGCCGCGCGGCTCAATACCTGGCTCTGCGACCAGGGCACCATCACCGATTTCGAGGATCTCGGCGACGCGAAGATTTTCGCCGGCGCCGCGCCCAACTGCGCCATCTGGCGCTTCGAGAAAGGCAATGCCAGCCATCGCCTGCACGACGGCCGGCGCATGGCGCTCTCCGGCGGCCAGCTGATGTTTACCCGCGGTATCTACAGCCTGCCGCTGGCCAGCGTATTCGCCGTCAAGGTCGGCGCGGTCTCCGGCGCCGACGACATCTTCAGCAACGAAGAATTTGCCAATGCGGATTTCGTCTGCTCCAAGACAGCGCAGAACGGGGAGACGCGCCGCATGGTCTATCTCGATCGCGAAGGGCCCATCTCCTATCTGGATCACTTCAAGGAGCGCCTGCTGGCGCGCCGCGTCACCCGCTTCGACGAATCCAACTGGTGGAAATGGGGACGCCACCACTATGTTTCTACCGATCCGCGGATCTACGTCAATGGCCGCACGCGCAATACCACGCCCTTCTTCCTGCATCCCTGCAACAACTATGACGGCGCGGTGCTGGCGCTGTTCCCCCATCGCACGAAACTGAAAGCGGCCGACCTCGCGCGCCTCACCGCGATGCTCAACGAGGTGGACTGGCACGAGCTCGGCTTCGTCTGCGACGGGCGCTTCCTGTTCTCGCAGCGCAGCCTCGAGCAAGCCCTGCTGCCGGAAGGGTTTGCCGAATTTGCAGTCAAGGGTCTGGTGTAAGCTTCAACCATGGTTCCCCATCTCACTACCGCCCTCACCGGCCCGCTGCTCGAACTCGAGCGGCGCATCCTCGACAACGACGTCACGGTCGAGCGCTGGCTGCGCACGCAGTGGCTGGAGCACACGCCGCCGTTCTACAGTTCGGTCGATCTGCGCAATGCCGGCTTCAAGCTGGCGCCGGTCGACACCAACCTGTTCCCCGGTGGCTTCAACAACCTGAACCCCGTCTTTCTGCCGCTGTGCGTGCAGGCGGCGATGTCGGCCATCGAGAAGATCTGCCCCGAGGCCCGCAACCTGCTGCTGGTGCCGGAGAACCACACGCGCAACCAGTTCTACCTGATGAACGTGGCGCGCCTGGCGACCATCCTGCACCACACCGGCCTCAACGTCCGCATCGGCAGCCTGCTGCCGGAGATCACCGAACCCACCACGCTCGACCTGCCCGACGGCCAGAAGCTTGTGCTGGAACCGCTCAAGCGCCTCGGACCCGAAGGCCGCCGGCTTGGCCTTGAAGGATTCGATCCCTGTGCCATCCTGCTCAACAACGACCTCTCGGGCGGCGTGCCTGAGCTGCTGCAGAACATCAACGAGCAGTTCCTGATTCCGCCGCTGTGGGCCGGCTGGCATGTGCGCCGCAAGTCGCTGCATTTCGCCGCCTACCAGGATGTGGCGATCAGTTTCGCGAAAGAGCTGGACATCGATCCCTGGCTGATCAATCCCGAGTTCGAAGTCTGCGGCAAGGTCAATTTCCACGAGCGTTCCGGCGAGGAATGCCTCGCCGCCAACATCGACACGCTGCTCTACCGCATGCGCGCCAAGTACAAGGAATACGGCATCGAGTCGGAACCCTTCGTCATCGTCAAGGCCGACGCCGGCACCTATGGCATGGGCATCATGACGGTGAAGGACGCCAGCGAGGTGAAGAACCTCAACCGCAAGCAGCGCAACAAGATGGCGGTGGTCAAGGAAGGCATGGCCGTCACCGAAGTCATCATCCAGGAAGGCGTGCCGACCTTCGAGCGCGTCGATGAAGGCACCGCAGAGCCGGTGATCTACATGATCGACCGCTATGTG
>JBIJDI010000296.1:0-3853 GCA_044344235.1 Sulfuritalea sp.
AAAAGATGGCCTCGCTGGGCCGCCTGGTGGCTGGCGTAGCGCACGAATTGAACAACCCGATCAGTTTCGTTTACGGCAATACCGTGGCGATGAAGCGCTATGCCGAACGGCTCGCCCGTTACCTTGCTGCGGTTCACGGCGACATGCCGCAGGACGAGCGCGAAACCCTGCGCCGCGAACTGCGCATCGACCGCATACTGGACGATATGCCCTCGCTGATCGACGGCACGGTGGAAGGCGCGGAGCGCACCCGCGACATCGTCGATGCCCTCAAGCGCTTTTCGGCGACGGATCGCGACGAGCGCCGCGCCTTTGACCTCGTTGAAGTTATCGAGCGCGCCGTGCAGTGGGTATGCAAGGCCACCGCCGATCAGTTCGAGGTGAGCGTTAACTTGCCGACGGTGCTCATGGTTATGGGTTCGCCCGGACAAGTACAGCAGGTCATCATGAACCTGGTGCAGAACGCCGCAGACGCCACCGAGAATGCACGGGAGCGGCGGCTCGACATCTCGAGCCGGGCCGACGAGGGCGAAGCCGTCATCGAGTTTCGCGATAGCGGTCCCGGCATCCCCGCTGAAAATCTCGGCAAGCTGTTCGATCCGTTTTTCACCACCAAACCCGTGGGACGTGGCACCGGACTGGGTCTGGCGATCAGTTACGGCATCGTCGAACGCCATGGCGGCAAGCTGGCAGTCAGCAACCATCCGAAAGGCGGCGCGCTGTTCTGCCTGAGCCTGCCGCTGGCAAAGGAATGACGGCAGGCATCGATCCCGGCTGCGTCAGGCTGCGGCTGGCCAGCGCCGATGGACGGGTGAGCGCTGTCAGCGTCGTCAGCCAACGCCCGGCGGTGGCGCAGGTCCTGCGGGGCCGGCCGGCCGACGAGGCGGTGCGCCTGGTGCCGCTGCTGTTTGCCTTGTGCGGTAAGGCGCAGGGACGGGCCGCCGCACTAGCGCTGGCGGCCGCGCGTGGTGAGGAATGCGGCGCAAGGATTGATGCGGCGATTCAAACGGAAGCCCTGCGCGAGCATCTTTGGCGCTGGTTGCTGGATCTGCCGCCGCTGTTGGGCGAAGCTCCGCTGCGCGAGGAATTCATTGCCGCCGCCGGCTGGATCGCCGAAGGGCAGCGCGACCAACTCGCGGCGTTGCTCGCGGGTCCGCGCGTGGAGGCCTTGTGCCGGACGCTTCATGCGATCGAAGATGTGGCCGAGCAGGAGGTGCACCTGCTGCCACCGCTCGACGCGCAATCCTCGCTTGGCGCATGGCCAAGCCTCGACGCCGGATTTTGCCGACACCCGCACTGGCAGGGGGCGGCAGCCGAAACGGGCGCCATCGCCCGACGGCAGGGCGGCACTGGAGCGACAGCCCCGGCGTTCGCCGCGCGCTGGCTGGCACGGCTTGAAGAACTGCGCGACTGGGCGGCGGGCAGGGAGAAAGTCGGCGCTGGTGGTACGGCGAGTGCGGCGAGCGGGGCGGCGGGACGCGGCCGGGCCGTGGTCGAAACCGCGCGCGGGCTTTTGATGCATGAGATCGTGCTCGATGGCGAGCGCATTGCCGATTATTTCATCGTCGCCCCAACCGAATGGAACTTCCATCCGCAAGGCCCGCTGGCCGGTTGGCTCACCGGTCGCGATGCGGGCGATCGCGAAGCCGTGCGTGCCTTTGCCGCCCGCGCGGTGGCCGCGCTCGATCCCTGCGTGCGCTGGGAGATGGAGTGGCTATGAGTTCTTGCGCGCAATGCTCAAGGCCAGGGCTTCGGCGACCTTGATGCCATCGACCGCCGCCGACAGGATTCCTCCCGCATAGCCGGCGCCCTCTCCGGCGGGAAACAGGCCGCGCGTGTTGATGCTCTGGAACGCTTCGTCGCGCGTGATGCGGATCGGCGATGAGGTGCGGGTTTCGACCCCGGTCAGCAGCGCATCATCCATCGCAAAACCGGCGATCTCGCGGCCGAAGGCCGGCAGCGACTCGCGCAGCGCGGCGACCACATAGTCGGGCAGGCAGCGCGCCAGATCGGTCGGATGCACGCCGGGCGTATAGGACGGCACGACCGAACCAAGCTGCGTTGAAGGCCGCCCGGCGAGGAAGTCGCCGACCCGCTGCGCCGGTGCGCTGTAGTTGCCGCCGCCGGCCTCGAAGGCGAGGCCTTCCCAGTGGCGCTGAAAGGCAATTCCAGCCAAAGGCGCGGCCAGTGGATTGCTGTCGCCGCCCGGGTAATCCGCCGGTGTGACGCCGACCACAAGGGCGCTGTTGGCGTTGCGTTCGTTGCGCGAATACTGGCTCATGCCGTTGGTGACGACGCGGCCCGGCTCGGAGGTGGCGGCCACCACGGTGCCCCCCGGACACATGCAGAAGCTGTAGGCCGAACGGCCGTTCCCGCAGTGGTGCACCAGTTTGTAATCCGCTGCGCCGAGCAGCGGGTTGCCGGCGTTCTTGCCGAAGCGGGCACGGTCGATCAGGGACTGCGGATGTTCGATGCGCACGCCGATGGAAAACGGTTTGGCTTCGATATGCACGCCGTGTGCATGGAGCATCTCGAAGGTATCGCGCGCGCTGTGGCCCACCGCCAGCACGACATGGCTGGCGGCAATGAACTCACCGTCGGCCAGTACTACCCCGCGCACCTGGCCCTGCTCGATGTCAATTTCATCGACCCGGCTTTGAAAGCGGATGGTGCCGCCCAGCGCCTCGATCTCGGCGCGCATGTTTTCGACCATGGTTACCAGCTTGAACGTGCCGATATGCGGCTTGCTGACGTAGAGAATTTCCGCCGGGGCGCCCGCCTTGACGAATTCGGTCAGCACCTTGCGTGCTCGAAACTGAGGATCCTTGATCTGGCTGTAGAGCTTGCCGTCGGAGAACGTCCCGGCGCCACCTTCACCGAACTGGACATTGGATTCCGGATTGAGCTGGCCCTGGCGCCACAGGCCGAATGTATCTTTGGTGCGCTCGCGCACCGACTTGCCGCGCTCCAGAATGATTGGCCGGAAGCCCATCTGCGCCAATATCAGGCCGGCAAACAGGCCGCAGGGCCCGGTGCCGATCACGATAGGTCGTGGCGATCCAGATGTCGGCGACACGTGGGTGACGAAGTGGTAGGCGGTATCCGGCGTGGGGCCGATATGCCGATCACCGCGCAGCCGGGCGAGTAAGGCGGGCTCGTTCCCTACCTCGATATCCAGCGTGTAGATGAACACGATCGCCGAGGGCTTGCGCGCGTCGTAGCTGCGGCGAAAGATCGAATAGCCGACGAGTTCTTCCGCCGCAATCCCCAGGCGCTTGAGGATGGCGCTTTGCAGATCGCTGTCAGTGTGATCGAGCGGGAGTTTGAGTTCGGTCAGTCGCATGGATGAATCGCAGCCGCCGCTGGCGAAAAGGCGCCCATTCTATCGTCACCGGTCTTCGCCGACAGAAGTCGGCGCTGGCGGTACGGCGACCTTGAGCAGCTTGGTGGAGGAGTTTGCATCATCCGGGAATATGGCGACACCGACGGAGACCGCATCCATCTTGCGGGTCGCTTCGGTTTCGCTGTGATGAAACCCCGGCAGCACTTCCACCGCGATGACGAGGACGAGAAATGTCGACGCCACCGCAAGGCGCGCGGCGAGGAAGGAATGAAGCCAAAAGGAAAGTCCCTTTGGTTGTTCAAAGGCGGTGTGCGGTTTCTGTCAGGGCATTCTCTGGCCCTTCGTCTGCGGAAATCCTATGCGTTGCGGCCAATTTCGGCAGCCTGCCCGGCGCGTTTGATCGCGGTCGCGGCGAACAAGGCCTGTCCGGCCCAATAGGTCAGGATGATGGAAAACGCGGCGCCGGGCATCGGCTGATGAAAACGGTGAATGCCGATCAGAAAATCCGAA
>JBIJDI010000297.1:0-3830 GCA_044344235.1 Sulfuritalea sp.
GTTGCCGAGCGCACCTTGACGCTGAGCGCCTCGGGCAAAAATCTGCCGCTGGAGGTTTCGGTGCTCAACCACGTGCGCAGCCAGGGCCGCGTTTTCGAGTTCCGCGACCGCGGCGTCTACAACTGCGAGCACATCACCCTGATGGTCAACAACATGCCGGTGCAGGATCCGGATCTTTGCGGACGCTTGCGCGACCATCTGTCGCTCGTCGCGCAAGGCGCCGACTCTCGCCTGCGGGCGATCGAAACGGAAGAAGCCAATCTGCGCAATCGGGCCGGAATCGACGAGGCGCTGCAGAGCATCCGCGAGTCGCTCAGCGCCATGCGCCAGGCGCACGGCCAGGACCGGGCCGCCAGTTCCCAGTTGCTGATGGACCTCGAGCAAAGCATGGCCAAGGCCTTCGTCCATCTTGGCCTGACTGTCGGCCAGGAGCACCACATGGAAGACCTGGTACAGGACTTCATGAAACGGATGATGGAGTTGCAGGATCGCGGCGCCGAGGTCTTCGAGACCTTGCAGCGGCTAAGCGAGAAGCTTGGAAAATTAAAATAGACCTCTACTTTTCAGGCTCCGCGTTTATGGCGTAGTCCGCCATTGCCGCCAGCACCGGCGCCGCCTCACCCACCGGCGGCGCCAGCGCGATCACCAGCCCGGCATGGCGATCCATGGCGTTGGCTGCCATCTGCGGCAGGTCTTTCTTGATGTGGCTGCCGGCCGCCATGAAAATCGGCACCACCACGATTTCCGTCGCGCCCTGACGCACCAGGCAATCAACCCCCTCGTCGAAACTGGGCCGCAGCAGTTCGAGGAAGCCCGGCTCGACCAGTGTCTCCGGCTGTTGAGCCAGAATGGCGTCGCGAATGCGATGAAAGGGCTGCGCCCATTCGGGATTGCGTGCGCCATGGCCAAACAACAATATGCCTTTCACTTGACCCCTTTCTTTTCCTGCCACACGTTGCGGCAGCCTGTTTCGGTGACGAACAGCGTTGCGATCCAGCCGGCAACAGCGGCGGCAGTGAGCAGCAGCATGCCGTTGCGCCAGTCGCCGGCGGAATAGATACGCAGACCGGCCTCCATTCTGCCATCCCAGGTGCGTTCCATGAGCCAGCCGACCATGGGTTGCAGGATCGCCGGGCCGAGGAAGATGCCGACATTCACCACGCTGGTGGCCATGCCCGAGAGCTGCGGCGGATTGACTTCCTTGGCACTCGCCCAGGACAGCGTGAAGCCCGCAGTAGCGAGGCCCATCATCAGGCACAGCCCGTAGGTCGCCGCCAGCGGCAGAGCGCCATCAGCCCGCCAGGTCGCCCAGAGCCAGACGCCCCATCCGAGCACGTGCACGCCGGAGACCGCCAGCGCCACCGTCTTGCGTCGCCCAACGGCATCCGAAACGCGGCCCCACAGCGCCGAGCCGACAGCGAAGCCAAGAAAGTAAATGCTCACATGATTGGAGGCGGTGGCGCGCGACATGGCGTGCAGCTGCGTCAGGTAGGGCACCGCCCACAGTCCCGCGAACGTAAAAAAGGCGCCGGAAAGTCCGGCGTTGGCAAAAAAACCGGGCCAGGTAGCGCGGTTCTTCAACACCGACACCAGACCCGTGAGCCATGCCGCCCGATCGACCTTGCCCGCCGGCGTTTCGATCACCCAGGCGCGGCTGGCAAAGGCCAGCCCGAACGACAGCAGCCCGACCACGACAAACACCTGGCGCCAGCCGGCCGCCTGCGTCGCCCAGGCCAGCGGCGCACCGGCGAGTATCGAGCCGAGATTGCCGATCAGCATGCACAGGCCGGTCAGGGTGGCAAAGCGGCGTTCATCGAAGCCGATCGCCAGCAGTTTGAGCATGGCGATAAAGGTCACTGAAACGCCGAGGCCGACCAGGGTGCGCCCCGCAAAGGCGAGTTCGAAAGTCGGCGCAAGGCCGAACAGGATCGCCCCGGCGCCCGCCACCAGCCCGCCCCAAAACAGGATGCGGCGCGGTCCCAGGGTATCGGCGAGAACCCCGGTGGGAATCTGCATCAAGGTGTAGACGTAGAAATAGGTCGCGGCCAGCGTGCCGAGTTGCGCGCCACCGATGGCAAAGCTGACCTGCAGGTCGCCGGAGATAGCCGCCGGCGCGACGCGGTGGAAGAAGGACAGCAGGTAGGCGGCAATCGCCACGCCGAGGCCGAGCAGCACGGCCGGCCTCGGCGCGACGGTGCTCATTTGAACACTTCGGGATTGAGCAGATTGGGCGGCCGCTGCCCGGCGAGTGCGGCGATCAGGTTGTCGGCGGCGCGCATCGCCATCGCCATGCGCGTGGCGGAGGACGAGGAACCGATATGCGGCGTCAGCGCCACGTTGTCCAGTTCGAGAAAAGCCGGATTGAATTTTGGCTCGCCCTCGAACACGTCCAGCCCGGCCCCGGAAAGTCGGCGCTGGCGCAACGCCGATATCAGCGCTTCGTCATCGACGATGCCGCCGCGGGCGACGTTGATCAGGTGTGCGGTCGGTTTCATCAACGCCAGTTCGGCGGCGCCGATGGTGTGGTGCGTCGCCGGCGAGTAGGGCAACAGCAGCACCAGGAAATCGGACTGGCGCAGCAGGGTTTCCTTGTCCACCCAGGTGGAGCGAATCGCGGCCTCCTGTTCGTCCGATAGCCGGCTGCGATTGTGATAGATCACCTTCATGTCGAAGCCCAGCGCGCGCCGTGCCACGGTCTGGCCGATGCGCCCCATGCCGAGGATGCCGAGCGTCGCGTGATGCACGTCGGTACCGAGCCACTGGATGAACTGCCAACCCTTCCACTCGCCGTTGCGCAGCCAGCGTTCCGCCGCCGGCAGGCGCCGCGCCGTCGCCATCAGCAACGCCCAGGCCAGATCAGCCGTGGTGTCGTCCAGCACGCCCGGCGTATTGGTCGCCATTACGCCGGCCTTGGTGCAGGCCGCAAGGTCGATGTTGTTGTAGCCGACGGCAAAATTGCACACGGCCTTGAGCTGCGGTGCGGCGGCGATCACCTCTGCCGTCACCGGATCAGTGGCGGCCGTCAGGGCGCCGACCTTGTCGGCCAGGCGCGCCTTGAGGCCCTCGACGCCGAGGACGACGTCGGCCTGGTTGTCATCCACCTCGAAGTGCTGGCGCAGGCGCTCCAGCACTTCGGGGAATACTTCACGGGCAACCAGAATCTTCGGCTTCATGATGGTTGCCGCTCAGTTCCCATACAGCACCTTGGGCAGCCACATGCCGATTTCGGGGAAGATGTAGAGCAGTGCCAGTGCGACGACTTGGATGCCCATGAAGGGCATCATGCCGGCGAAGATCTGGTTCAGCGTCACATGTGGCGGCGACACCCCCTTCAGGTAGAAAGCCGCCATCGCCACCGGTGGCGAAAGGAAGGCGGTCTGCAGATTGAGCGCCACCAAGAGCCCGAAGAACAGCGGATCGACCCCGAAGTGTGGCAACAGCGGAATAAAGATCGGCATGAAGATGACGATGATCTCGGTCCATTCCAGCGGCCAGCCCAGGATGAAAATGATGAACTGGGCCAGCAGCATGAACTGCAACGGCGTCATGTTGAGCGACAGCACCCATTGTTCGACCAGATTCTGCCCGCCCAGCAACGCGAAGGCCGCCGAGAAAATAGAGGAGCCGACGAACAGCCAGCAGACCATGGCCGAGGTCTTGGCGGTGAGGAATACCGATTCCTTGATCACGGTGAAGTTGAGTTGCTTGTAAGCCGCCGCGAGGATGAGGCCACCGGCTGAGCCCAGGGCAGCCGCTTCGGTCGGCGTGGCGAAGCCGAAGACGATGCTGCCCAGCACGGCGAGAATCATCAGCGCCAGAGGGAAGAAGGA
>JBIJDI010000298.1:0-3821 GCA_044344235.1 Sulfuritalea sp.
CGCTCAGGAATCTCATTCCGAGGTCGACGCTGTTCGGTGCGGCGATGAAAATGGGACAGGCGGTGCGCCTCCTCCTCCCGGGAGTGCTGCGCGCCAAGGTGCCGCCGCTGTCTTCCACCGGCCCGGCGCCTCGGCGGAGTCATGCGCGGAAGATGATCGCGCTGGCCGGCTGCGTACAGCCCTCGATGTATCCGAACATCAACGGCGCAACCGCGCGGGTGCTGGATCGGCTCGGCATCGAGATGGTCGAGCCGGCCGGTGCGGGGTGTTGCGGCGCTGTGCGGGCGCATCTCAACGCCACAGAAGGCGCGCGCGACGACGCCCGGCGCAACATCGATGTCTGGTGGCCGCTGCTCGAAGGAGGCGCGGAATGGCTGGTGATGACGGCCTCCGGCTGCGGTTCGCACGTACTCGAATACGCCCACCTGCTGCAGGACGATCCCGATTACGCGCTAAAGGCGGCGCGGGTGGTGCTGGCGACGCGCGACATCAGCGAGGTCATCACGGCGGAAGCGTCGGGCCTCGCGCCCCTGCTGCAGGCCTGCAAGCCCCTGCCGGAATCACAGCGCGTGCTGGCGTTCCACAGCCCCTGCAGCCTGCAGCACGGGCTCAAGATCCGCGGCACGGTCGAATCCCTGCTGAGTGCGGCCGGCTACACGCTGACTGCGGTGGCCGACTCGCATCTTTGCTGCGGTTCGGCGGGAACCTACTCGGTATTGCAACCGGCGCTTTCACAGCGCCTGCTCGACAACAAGCTCGGTGCGCTGACCGCCGGCGGGCCGGCCGCGATCGCCAGCGCAAACGTGGGTTGCATCGGGCACATGCAGGGCGCCACGGATTTGCCGGTGACGCACTGGATCGAAGTGCTGGATGCGCGTCTGTCTTTTTGAGCGACCACGACAAGAATAATTCACGGGGGGCAAGTGAAGATCGAAGAACAGCAGGCGCTTGACCGCATGGCCGCGAGCGGAATTCGCATCCCGCCGCAACCCAGGGTCCTGATCGAGCTGCGCGACAAGATCGCGACCGGCGACTACAGCGTGCGCTCCATCAGCAGCATCATCGGCCAGGATCCCGGGCTGGTCGCCATGCTGTTCAAGGCGTCGCGTTCGCCGGTGTTCTCGCGCGGGCGCAAGTTCGACAAGCTGGACCAGGTACTGCAGGTGATCGGCGTCAAGCAGACCTACAACCTGGTGCAGGCAATCGCGTTGTCCACTGCCATCGGTAGCGGCACGCGCAAGGCCTTCGAGTTGTTCTGGACCCGTTCCAGCGAAGTCGCGCAACTCGCGGCAATGATTGCCGAAGATCATGTTTCGGTCTGCAATGTGTTTTCCGACCAGGCCTACATGGCCGGCATCTTTCACGAATGCGGCGTGCCGCTGCTGATGATGCGGTTTCCCGATTACTGCAATAAGCTGAAACTCGACGATGTCTGTTGCTGGCCGAATCTCGCGGAAGAGGACGAAAAGTTCAATGTCGACCATTGCAGCGTGGGCTACCTGGTGGCGCGCCATTGGGGGCTGCCGGATTTCGTCTGCGCGGCGATTCGCTATCACCACGAGATTCCGACCGAGGAACTGGGTGCGGCGATTTCACTGGTGAGCATCGTGCAACTGGCGATCCACTTCTATCATCGGATCAACGATCAACCCAACCCTGTCTGGGCCAAGATCGGCGGCCGGGTGCTGGAGGAAATCGGGCTGACAGCCGATGATCTCGAAGACTATTTAGAAGATGTATCGAACCGCTTTCATCAGGCCGGTCTCTGACATGCCGAATCGATTGGGTGCATCGCATCGAGCGAACCGGGGCGAATGGACATGAGCGGACTCGGGCTGGACGCGAAGGCGCGCGACTGGCAGACCCTGCGGGCCTCGTTCCGCTGGCAGGTGCCGGCGCGCTACAACATCGCCCAGGCCTGCTGCGGCCGCTGGGCCGATGACCGTTCGCGCTTCGCGCTTTACTATGAAGATGAGGCGGGCCACACCGAAGCCTGGACCTTCTGGGATGTGCAGCAGGCCGCCAACCGCCTGTCGAATGTCTTGGGTTCGATGGGTGTCATGGCCGGCGATCGCGTCGCCATCATCCTGCCGCAGCGGCCCGAAACCGGCGTTGCGCACATGGCCTGTTACCAGATGGGCGCGATTGCCGTTCCGGTGTCGCATCTGTTTGGCGCCGACGCGCTTGAATTCCGTTTGTCGCACGCCGAAGTACGCGTCGCGATCGTCGACGAGGGCGGGCTGGAAAAACTCGCCGCCGCGCGTGCGGCATTGCCGGACCTGAAGCACGTCATCGGCGTCGGCGGCGCGCGTGAATCCTGGGTGCGCGAATGGGCCACCTTGCTGCCGCTGGCCTCCTCGCGCTACACCCCGACGGATACCTCGGCCGACGATCCGGCGATGATCATCTATACCAGCGGCACCACCGGCAACCCCAAGGGGGCGCTGATCGCGCACCGAGGGCTGATTGGCAATCTGCCGGGTTTTGTCAGCTCGCACAACTTCTACCCGCAGCGCGGAGACATGTTCTGGTCGCCGGCCGACTGGGCCTGGACCGGCGGCCTGTTCGATGCGCTGCTGCCCAGCTGGAACTTCGGCCAGCCACTGCTGGGCTATCGCGGCCGTTTCGATCCGGAGAAGGCGTTCTGGCTGATGGAAAAGTATGGCGTTAAGAACAGCTTTCTGTTCCCGACGGCGCTGAAGATGATGATGAAGGCCGTGCCGCAGCCGAGGGACAAGTACGACCTCGCCCTGCGCAGCATCATGAGCGCCGGCGAAACCGTCGGCGAGGCGGTATGTCACTGGGGTGAGGAGGCGCTGGGTGTGACGGTGAATGAGATGTACGGCCAGACCGAGATCAACTACATCGTCGGCAACTGCGCCACCGTGGTGGCCCCCAAACCCGGCGCCATGGGACGCGGCTACCCGGGGCATCACGTGGCCGTGCTCGATGACGAGGGCCAGCCGGTGGCGCCGGGCGAACTCGGCGAGATCTGCGTGCAGCGTAGTTGCGACGGCGTCATGGACCCGGTATTCATGCTCGGCTACTGGAAGAATCCGCAGGCGACGGCAGAGAAATTCATCGGCGGCGGCATCGATGACCGCGACGCCTGGGGCCGCACCGGCGATCTGGCAAAGATGGATGAAGACGGCGTGCTCTGGTACCAGGGGCGCAGCGACGACATGTTCAAGAGCGCCGGTTATCGCATCGGGCCGGGCGAGATCGAGAACTGTCTGGTCAAGCATCCGGCGGTGGCCAACGCCGCGGTGATCGGCGAACCGGATCCGGTGCGCGGCACCGTGGTCAAGGCCTTCATCGTATTGCAGCCCGGCCAGCAGCCGTCACCGGATTTGGAAGCCTCGCTGCAGCAGCATGTTCGCCAATATCTGGCGCCCTACGAATATCCCAAGATCATCGAGTTCATCGACGCCCTGCCGATGACCACCACCGGCAAGGTGCAGCGCCGCCTGCTGCGGCAGCGCGCGGACACTGCCGTATAAAGTGGGCATGGCGAACATTCACGAAGACCCCGAAAGCAGAACATGACCGACCCCGTCACGGGCGCAGACCGCCGCGCCAATCCGCAGTTGCGGACCCTCTTTATCGACGCTTATGAAGTGCTGTTGCCGTTTTTCGACCCCGCCAACAGTTGGGGCGGCCAGACCCATGAGCATCTGGCCTATCGCGCGCTGCACGAGCAGTTTCCCAGCCTGTCGACTCAGGAAGTATTCACGCTGGTCGCAGCCGCGAGGCGCGTCTTCAGTACCAACGAAAAACCGGTGGCGCCCTAGCTACATCAAGTCGCGGCTCATTCCAGCCAG
>JBIJDI010000027.1:0-13134 GCA_044344235.1 Sulfuritalea sp.
GTTGGAGATTGCCCGCTTGGCGCGCGACATGCTCGGCGGCAACGGCATCTCGGACGAGTTCGGCGTGATCCGCCACGTGGTGAATCTGGAAGTGGTCAACACCTACGAAGGAACGCACGACATTCATGCGCTGATTCTGGGCCGCGCGCAGACGGGGATTCAGGCATTCAGCGTATAAATCGCCACAGAGCGGAGGAGGAGAGCACCATGCCAGAACTGAGCACCGCCGATCACGGCACATCGCCACCGCGAGTATCGATTCCGCGCCAGTACAACGCGGCCTGGGACTTGATCCAGAGAAATCTGCAGGCCGGGCGATCGGGCAAGATCGCCTACATCGACGATCACGGCAGCTATTCCTACGGTGATCTCGCCGAGCGGGTGAACCGCTTCGGCAACGTGCTCGCCGGCATCGGTCTTGAGGCGGAAGACCGGGTGATGTTGTGCCTGCTCGATACCATCGATTTCCCGACGGCGTTTCTCGGCAGCATCCAGGCCGGTATCGTCCCCATCGCGGCCAACACGCTGCTGACCACAGCCGACTACGACTTCATGCTCGGCGATTCGCGGGCCAAGGCGCTGGTCGTTTCGGAGGCGCTATGGCCCCAATTCGCGCCCATCGTGAAGAAGCACAAGACATTGCGGCACGTCATCATCTCGGGCAAGGATGGCAAGGGCTACCCGTGCCTGGGCGACCTGATGAAGGGCGTCAGCCCCTACTTCGATCCCGCGCCGACCACCTGCGACGACTTCTGTTTCTGGCTGTATTCCTCCGGATCGACCGGCACGCCGAAGGGCACAGTGCATCTGCATTCGCACCTGATCCAGACCGCTGAGCTCTACGGCAAGGCGATTCTCGGCATCCACGAGGATGATCTGGTGTTTTCCGCCGCCAAACTGTTCTTTGCCTATGGGCTGGGCAACGGGCTTACGTTTCCATTGTCGGTGGGCGCGACCACGGTGCTGATGGCCGAGCGGCCGACACCCCAAGCGGTTTTTCAGCGCCTGCGCGAGCACCGGCCGACGATTTTCTATGGCGTGCCGACGCTGTATGCGGCGCTGCTCGCCAGTCCTGACATGCTCAAACGCGGAGAGATCCCTCCCCTTCGCGTTTGCACCTCCGCCGGAGAAGCCCTGCCGGCCGACATCGGGCGGCGCTGGACCGAAACCCTCGGCGTCGAGATTCTCGACGGCATCGGCTCGACCGAAATGCTGCACATCTTCCTTTCCAACCGGCCGGGAGAAGTACGCTACGGCACCACCGGAAAGGCCGTGCCCGGCTACGGTATTCGTCTGATCGGTGAGGACGGCAATCCGGTGCCACCGGGCGAAATCGGCGAGTTGCAGATCAACGGACCGAGTGCGGCCGTCATGTACTGGAACAGCCGGGAGAAGTCGCGCCATACCTTCATGGGCGATTGGACCCGCAGCGGCGACAAGTACATCGAATCCACCGACGGTTACTTCCAGTATTGCGGTCGTTCCGATGACATGCTCAAAGTGGGTGGCATCTACGTGTCACCCTTTGAAGTCGAAGGCGCGCTGATGACGCATGAATCGGTTCTGGAGGCGGCGGTAGTCGCGCATGCCGACACCGACGAACTGATCAAGCCCAAGGCCTATGTGGTGCTCAAGGCAGGCATCCAGCCCTCGACGGCACTGGCAGAGGCGCTTAAACAGCATGTCAAGGAAAAGCTGGCTCCCTACAAGTACCCGCGCTGGCTGGAATTCGTCGCCGAATTGCCGAAAACTGCCACCGGCAAGATCCAGCGCTTCAAACTCCGCTGAGACGCCGATGATCAGGGCTGGCTTGTCAATTGTCTTGACGCACTTACGCGGAAGTGTTGTGATTGAGTTTCGAATTCGAGGGCGGGCGCAGATAAAAGAACCCTGTCCATTAACAGTTTTGAGTGAGGAGAATGACAATGCACAAGAATGAAAAAGCCCCGTATGACCGTCGCGAGTTCCTCAAAGGCAGCACCGCCATCGCGGGCGCCACTGCGGTGGGAACATTGCTGCCGGCAGGCATGGCGCTGGCCCAGCAGACCAAGCTGAAAGTCGGCCTGATGCTTCCCTATACGGGAACCTTCGCACAACTCGGCGTCGCCATCACCAACGGCTTCAAGCTGGCGGTCGAGGAGCGCGGCGGCAAGCTCGGCGGTCGCGAAATCGAGTACGTCACGGTCGATGACGAATCGAACCCGGCCAAGGCGCCCGAGAACGTTAACAAGCTCGTGCAGCGGGACAAGGTCGATGTCGTCATCGGCACCGTCCATTCGGGCGTCGTGATGGGCATGGCCAAGGTACTGAAGGAGTCCGGCACCCTGTGGATCAATCCGAATGGCGGCGCCGGCGCCATGACCGGTGCCGCGTGTGCGCCCAACTTCTTCCGTACTTCCTTCTCCAACTGGCAGACCACGCACGCGCTGGGCAAGGTGCTCAAGGCCAAGGGCCACAAGAATGCCGTGTTCATCACCTGGAAATATGCGGCCGGCGAGGAGATGATGGAGGGCTTCAAGGAGGGCTTCGAGAAGGAAGGCGGCAAGCTGACAAAGGAACTCTATGTTCCCTTCCCGCAGGTCGAGTTCCAGGCGCTGCTGACTGAAATTGCCAGTATCAAGCCGGATGCTGTGGTGGCCTTCTTTGCCGGCGGCGGCGCCGCCAAGTTCCTCAAGGACTATCAGGCGGCTGGCCTCAAGGGCAAGATTCCGCTGTATGGCTCGGGCTTCCTCACGGATGGCGTGCTGGATGCCGTAGGCGATGCCGGTGAAGGCGTCGAGACCACGCTGCACTATGCCGACGGCCTCGACACCAAGAAGGACAAGGCCTTCCGCCTCGCCTATGCCAAGACCTTCAAGCTGCAGCCGGACGTGTATGCGGTGCAGGGTTATGACGCCGGCCAGTTGCTGGCTGCGGGCCTCGATGGCGTCAAGGGCAACGTCAGTGACAAGGCGGGCGTGATCAAGGCCATGGAAGCGGCCAAGATTGACAGCCCGCGCGGCACCTGGACTCTCTCCAAATCGCACAATCCGGTGCAGGACATGTACCTGCGCAAGGTGGTCGGCAAGGAGAACAAGGTGCAGGGCGTAGCCTGGAAGGCCCTCGCTGATCCGGCGCGCGGCTGCAAGGCGTAGTTTCATAGACGCAAAAAGGGCGGCAGGTGTCTGCCGCCCTTTTTGCGCCCCCAAGCATGTGCGAGACAAATTGCCGTCCCGCCAGTGCCGACTTTTGAACCTACAACCTGATGGACTTCGCTTTCTTCCTCATCCAGTTGCTCAACGGCCTGCAATACGGCCTGTTGCTGTTTCTGGTCGCCAGCGGCCTGACCCTGATCTTCGGCATCATGGGCATCATCAATCTGGCCCACGGCAGCTTTTACATGGTGGGCGCCTATCTGGCATGGTCGCTGTCGAGCCTGACCGGAAGCCTGACGGTGGCCATCCTGCTGGCAATCCCGCTCACCGTGATCCTCGGCATGGGGCTGGAACGCCTGTTGTTCCGCCATTTGTATCAGCGCGATCACCTCTATCAGGTGCTGCTCACCTACGGCCTGATTCTCGTGTTCGAGGAATTGCGCAGCCTGATCTGGGGTGACGACGTGCATGGCGTCACCGTGCCGGCGCTGCTCAACGCTTCGATACCGCTGACCGACAACCTTTCCTATCCGGTCTATCGCCTGGCGATCTCCGGCGTCTGCCTGTTGCTGGCGGCCGGACTCTATTTCCTGATCCAGAAAACCCGGCTGGGCATGATGATCCGCGCCGGCGCCAGCAATCGCGACATGGTGCAGTCGCTCGGCATCGACATCAAGCTGATCTACACCCTTGTCTTCGCCCTCGGCATTGCGCTGGCTGCTTTTGCCGGCATGATCAACTCGCCGCTGTCGTCGGTGTTCCCCAACATGGGTGGCCAGGTGCTGATCATCTGTTTTGTGGTCGTTGTCATCGGGGGCATCGGCTCGGTCAAGGGGGCCATGGCGGCCTCGCTGATGATCGGGCTGGCCGAGACCTTCGGCCAGGTGCTGGTGCCGGAAGTGGCCGGCATGATCGTCTACGTACTCATGGCCCTCGTGCTTGTCTGGCGGCCGCAAGGCCTGTTCGGGAAGGCATGAGATGAACTCCCGTCTGCTCAGCTTCCTGCCCTGGCTGGTGGTCGGCCTGCTCGCCCTGTTTCCGCTGCTCGAGAGCACCTTCTACATGCAACTGCTGACCAAGGTCCTGATCATGGCCATCTTCGCCATGAGTCTCGATCTGCTGGTCGGTTACACGGGCCTCGTCAGCTTCGGCCACGCCGCCTACTTCGGCCTGGCCGGTTATGCGCTGGCGCTGATGGCACCGAAGTATGAGACGGTCAGCCTGTGGTGGTCGCTACCGGCCGCTATCGGCGTCTGCGCGCTGTTCGCGCTGATCACCGGCATGTTGGTGCTTCGCACGCGCGGCATCTACTTCATCATGGTCACGCTGGCATTTTCCCAGATGCTGTTTTTCATTTTTCACGACACCAAGATCGGCGGCGGCTCGGACGGCATCTATATTTATGCCAAACCGGTGATGAAATTGGGCGAGGTCGAACTCCTTAATCTGGAAAAACTCGACAACTTCTACTGGCTGGTGCTGGCCCTGACACTGGCGGCTTACCTGCTGCTGCGCCGCGTACTCGGGTCGACGTTCGGGCGGGCCTTGCTCGGCATCAAGGTGAACGAGCACCGCATGCGCGCACTGGGCTTTCCGGTGTTCCGCTACCAATTGTCCAGCTTCGTGCTTTCCGGTGCCCTGGCGGGCGTTGCCGGGTATCTGGCGGCGGCGCAGTACGGCTTCGTCAATCCCGAAATCCTGTCCTGGCACCAGTCGGGCGCAGTGCTCATGATGGTTATCCTGGGCGGCATGGGCACGCTGCACGGCGCGGTGATCGGCGCATTTGCCTTCGTGCTGCTGCAGGAAGTGCTGTCCAACCAGGCATGGTTCGGCGCATCGGCCAAGCATTGGCAGCTGGCCATGGGCCTGTTCATCATGCTGGTTGCGCTGTACCTGCCGCAAGGCCTGGCGGGACTGGCGCAGAAGTTCGGCAGAAAGCCAGTCGCGGAGGCCGCCGATGAGTGAGCCCATCCTGCGCACCAAAGGGCTGACCAAACGCTTTGGCGGGCTGGTCGCCGTGAGCGATGTGTCGCTCGACCTCTTCGTTGGTGAAATTCACGTCGTGATCGGCCCCAACGGCGCCGGCAAGACGACCCTGACCAACCTGCTGTCCGGTGATTTGCCGCCGACGTCGGGCGAGGTGCTGTTCGAAGGCCAGAATATCGCCGGCCACGCATCCGACGAGATTTCACGCCTCGGCATCGGCCGCAGTTATCAGAAGACCAACATCTTCCTGCCCTTCACGGTCTTCGAGAATTGTCGATTGGCAGCGCAATCGCGTACGCCGCAGGCCTTCCAGGTCTTTCAGCGAGTCGAGGGATACGCCGACATCAACCGGCGCGCGGAACAAGCGATGGCGGCCGCGGGTCTCGCCCATCGCGCACAGCGCGTCGCCGCCACCCTGTCGCATGGCGAGCAACGCCAGCTGGAAATCGCCATGTGCCTGGCAACGCAGCCGCGTCTGCTGCTGCTCGACGAACCGCTGGCCGGCATGGGGCCGCATGAGTCGCAGCGCATGGTGGAATTGATCAAGAGCCTTACCGCCGACCACGCCATCATGCTGATCGAACACGACATGGATGCGGTATTCGCGCTGGCGAATCGGTTAACGGTCATGGTGAACGGCGAAGTGCTGGAATCCGGAACACCGGACGAGGTCCGTTCCAGCCCGGCCGTGCAGCTGGCTTATCTCGGCGGCGAGGAGTTGCTGCATGACTGACATCCTCCTCGAAGCCACCGGCTTGCATACCTTTTACGGCGTCAGCCACATCCTGCACGGCGTCGATTTTTCCGTGTGCAGGGGCGAGACGATCGGCCTCATGGGGCGCAACGGCATGGGCAAGACCACGCTGCTGAAGACCATGCTCGGCCTGGTTCGTCCCCGCGAAGGAATGGTCAAGGTGCGCGGCGCCGACATGACCAAGGCGGCAACGCACGAGATCGCCCGGCGCGGCATCGCCTATGTGCCGGAAGGCCGTGGCATCTTCCCCAATCTGTCGGTGCGCGAGAATCTGATCATGGCGGCGCGCGCCGGCGTCGAAGGCCGCCGCGAGTGGGATTTCGACCGCGTCATACACACCTTCCCGCGCCTGGGCGAACGCCTGAACAATGGCGGCGCACAACTCTCCGGCGGCGAACAGCAGATGCTGACCATCGGTCGCGCGCTGATGACCAATCCCGACCTGCTGATCCTCGATGAAGCCACCGAAGGCCTGGCACCGCTGATCGCAAAGGAGATATGGAGCATCATCAAGACCATTCGCGCTTCCGGCATCGCGACGGTGATCGTGGACAAGAACTACGCCGCCGTGATGGCGCTGGCGAATCGCAGCGTGGTGCTGGTGAAGGGCAGGGTGGTGTTTGCCGGCGAATCGACCGAGCTTTCCGGCAACCAGGAACTGATGCATCGCTTTCTCGGCGTCTGATCGCATGCACACCGGTTTTGTCAGGGCCTGCGGGCACAAGCTCGAATACCTGCTGATCCCCGCCCACCAGATCAACCGCCCGACGCTGGTGCTGCTTCATGAGGGTCTGGGCTCGGTGGCCATGTGGCGCGATTTCCCTTCGCGTCTCGCCGCCGCCACCGGTTGCCGCACGCTGGTCTACTCGCGCTACGGCTACGGCCAGTCGGATGTTCTGCAAGAGCCGTTCGGCATCGATTTCATGCATCGCGAAGCGCGCGAGGCGCTGCCCGAACTGCTGGCGGCCCTGAACATCGAGAGCCCGGTACTGGTAGGCCATTCCGACGGGGCCTCGATTTCCCTGCTGCACGCGGGTGACGGTCGCTTTGCGGTGGCCGGCCTGGTCGTCATGGCGCCGCATTGCTTCGTCGAAGACATTTCCATCCGCAGCATCGAGGCGGCCAAGCGCGCATTCGAGACCACCGACCTGCCGGACCGGCTGGCCAAGTATCACCGCGACGTCAGGCGCACCTTTTATGGCTGGAACGATATCTGGCTTGATCCCGAATTTCGGAGCTGGAACATCGAAAACTGCCTGTCCGATATCCGCTGCCCGATCCTTGCGATCCAGGGCGAGGACGACGAATACGGCACCATGGCGCAGATCGAGGCGGTTGCCGCGCAGGCCTCGGGCTCGCCCGACGTCGAGCTGCTCAAGCTCGCCGACTGCCGACATTCGCCGCACCGAGACCAGTCCGTGGCGGTGATCGACGCGATCGACCGTTTTTTGGAAATGCTCGATATCGCCGTACAGCCATCGCCGACTTCCTGATCCGAGCCGACTCCGCCGCGGATTTCCTTTCCGCCTATTCCGGTGGCCCGACCGTCAGCGCAACCTCGCCGACGCGATCGATATGTCCGGTGATGCAGTCTCCGAACTTGACCGGGCCGACGCCTTCGGGCGTACCGGTGTAGATGAGGTCGCCCGGCGTGAGGTGATAGAAGCGCGAGAGGTCGGCCAGCAGTTCCGGGATGTTCCAGATCAGTTGGGCGAGGTCGGCACTTTGCCGGGTCTCGCCATTGACCTGCAGCCGGAGCGCACCGCCGCTCAGCACCCCAAGCTCGCCGATCGGCAGAATGGGGCCGCACACGGCGGACTGCTCGAAATCCTTGCCCAGGTCCCAGGGTCGTCCCTGGTCGCGCGCCACGAGTTGTAGGTCGCGGCGCGTCATGTCGAGTCCGGCGGCGTAGCCGAAGACCATGCGCGGCGCGTCGGTTTCGGCCAAGCGGAAACCATGGTCGCCGATGGCGACGACCAGTTCCATCTCGTAATGGTAGTTGGCGGTACCGGCGGGGTAGGGCACGGTGGCGCCGGATTCGACCAGTGCCGACGGCGACTTGGTGAAATAGAAGGGCTGCATGGTCGCTTTGTCCACCGGGCGGCCCATCTCTATGGCATGAGCGTGGTAGTTGCGGCCGACGCAGAAGATGCGATTGATCGGGAAGCGCTCGGGTCGGCCGACTATCGGCAGGGAAGGCGTGGTCGGCGGGGCGAAGGCGTAGCGGGTACTCGACATGGCGATCTCGTTCAGGTGCGCACTTCGTACACGCCGAGCTTCTTCTGCAGCGGCGCGTCGTCGGCGATGAAAAGGAAGGCGGGCTGGTCGCTGCTACGGTTCGCCAGCGTGATCGGCGTGTAGCCCGGAATGCAGCAGGTGTCCGCCTCATCGAGTGAAAAACTGGCGCCGGCCGCGCTGAGTTCGACGCCTCCCTCGATCTGGTGGAAGACCATCGCGGTCGAGCGCGCCGGCATCTCCAGGCGTTCGCCGGGGCGCAGCATCATCGCCGAGTAGCCGAGGATGCGCTGGCAGTCGTGGCCGTTTTCCGGATTGACGTAGGCGACCTGCACGGCCTCGATTCCGGGCTGGCGCGCGGCGATGGACTCGAGCGTGCGGCGCACGTCGGCCCAGGGGTAGCGCAGCATCGGGTAAGTTGCCCGGCTGCGGCTGAACATCGGCGCCGGCAGCACGCCGCCACGCTGGTAGTCGCGCTCCACACCTTCGCTCGTGACGGCCTGAGCCTTGCCTTCGGTGACGTAGGAGGCTTCGCAGTAAAAGATGATGGGTAGATCCAGCACATCGAGCCAGACCACCGGTTCGCTGCCGTCGTGGCCGTGTTCATGCCACATGCCGGTCGGCGTCAGGATCAGGTCGCCTCGGCTCATGGGACACCTTTCGCCCTCGACCGTGGTGTAGGCGCCCTCGCCCTCGACGATCATGCGTACGGCATTGGGCGTGTGGCGGTGCGACGGCGCCCGTTCGCCGGGGTTCAGCAATTGCATGCCGAGGTAGATCGTCGAACTGGCCTGCATCCTTTCCAGACCGTGGCCCGGATTGGCCAGCACCAGCACGCGCCGTTCGGCCTTCTCGATCGGCGTCAGTTCGCCCGCGCGCATCAGCAGCGGGCGCAAGCCTTGATAGGACCAGCAGGTCGGCAGGGTGCGGATCGCCGGTTTTCCCGGCGGCAGGACCGAGCGCAGGCTGGGCCACAGTGGCACGAGATTCTTTTCGGCCAGTGCCGCGCGATAGTCCTGCGGCAGGTCTTCGAGGCGCCCAAGTTCGTTCATCTTCGCTCCTTGATCGGCGGTGGCGATGGCGACCTCGGCAGAGCCGTCGCATCGATTTCCTGCTCAAGTGCGCGAATATATGCGGTTGAGGTCCTCCTGTATATCCACCTTTTTCAATATGAAGTATTCAGGAATCGAATAGTGGGCTCGCCGCCGGCTAGGCTCTGAAGAGTTCCATGAACTGCTGGCGCAGCCAGCGATTTCCCCTGTCGTCATGGAAGCGTTCCTGCCAGCACTGCTTGACGTCGAAGGCCGGAATCGTGATCGGCAGCGGCAGTAGTTGAACCTCGTTGTGCTTCGAGATCTGGCTGCCGACGCTGTGCGGCACGATTGCGACCAAGTCGGTGGTGGCGACGATGCTGGCCAGCACCAGGAAGTTCTGCATCCTGAGCACGATGCGCTGTTCGAGGCCGTGTTCGACCAGGGTGCGTTCGATGATGCCGTGGCCCCATCCGCCGGGCGTCACGATCGCGTGCGAGGCGGCGGCAAACTGCCGTGCCGTGATGCGTCCGCCGATCGTCGGATGCTTGCGGTGCACCACACAGACGTAACGGTCGCGGAACAGGCGCTGGACATAGAAGCCGGCACCGAGGTCGGGCAGCTTGCCGATCGCCAGATCGACCTCGCCGTTCCTCAGCGCATCCTCGGCCGATTCGGGCGGAATCGGCAGGGTGCGCAGGCGCACTCCGGGCGCGATGCGATTCAGGCGCTCCAGCAGTCGCGGCAGAAAATAGGCTTCGCCGAGGTCCGTAAGAAAGATCGAGAAGCCGCGCTGCGACGTCGCCGGATCGAATTCCTGGCTGGCGGCAAGCGAAACGCGGATGGTGGTCAGCGCTTGCCGGATCGGATCGGCGATACCTTGCGCGTAGGGCGTCGGCACCATGGCATTGGCGAGACGGACGAAGAGCCGGTCGCCGGTAGCCTTGCGCATGCGTGCCAGGGCGTTGCTCACCGCCGGCTGCGAGAGGCCCAGTCGGTCGGCGGCACGGCTGATCGACCCTTCGGCAAGCACGGCCTCGAACACCGCCAGCAGGTTGAGATCGAAGTCAGATGTATTCATGGTGTGAATGATATGTATTGATCCCATTCTCTACAAGTGGATGGTGATTTGTTCTAGAGTGCAACTCGTGGCCACTCTCTGGCCGCGACAGACCGGAATAACCGGCAATCTATCAGGAGGAGAAGCATGCTCGAAGGCTGCGTGCCCTGGCCCGCCGACGTGGCAGCGCGTTACCGCCAGCGTGGCTGGTGGGAAGGCATCACGATTCCGCAACTGCTGGAGCGCAGTGCCGCGCGCCATCCGCAAAAGACGGCGCTGGTCTGCGGCGAGCTGAGGCTGAGCTACGCCGACCTGGTGACGGGTTCGCGGCGCTTGGCCTGCGGCTTCCTCGACGCCGGCGTCAAGGCGCTTGACCGCGTCGTACTGCAATTGCCCAACGGCCCCGAGTTCGTCCTCGCCTATTTCGCGCTGACGCGCATCGGTGCGATACCGGTGACGGCATTGCGCGCCCATCGCCACAGCGAGATCCGCCATTTTCTCAAGGCTTCGGGCGCCACGTCCTATGTGATCCCGGATCGAATAGGCAACTTCGATTACCGCGAAATGGCACACGAGGTTCTTGCCGATGCGCCGGCCTTGCGCCGCGTCTTCGTCGCCGGCGAGCCCGGCCGGGAACAGATCGACTTGCGCGCGATGATCGCCGCGCCGATACCGGACGACGCCGTCGCTGCGCAACTGGCCGGGCACCATCCCGATCCGGCCGAGGTCACCACCATGCTGCTCTCGGGCGGCACCACTTCGCTCTCGAAGCTGATCCCGCGGACCCACGACGACTACGTCCTCAACGCCCGGCTCTGCGGCCGCGCCGGCGGTTTCGATGAGGACACGGTTTTCATGGCCATCCTGCCGTTGGGGCACAACTACAACCTGGCCTCACCCGGCATGCTCGGCACCTTCTACTACGGAGGCACGGTTGTCCTGGCCCCCTCGGGCGACGCCGCTGAGGTGTTCTCGCTGGTGCAGCGCGAGCGGGTGACGGTGATCGCCGCCGTCGTGCCGCTGATCTCCAACTGGCTCAATTCGCCGGCGCCCGACGCCTACGACCTGTCGTCGCTGAAGGTGATCCAGAACGGTGGCGCCCGCCTTGCCCCCGAACTGCGCGGCCGTCTGCGCGAACGCTTCGGTTGCCTGCCGCAGGAGATTTACGGCACCGCCGAAGGCCTGATCAACATGGTGCCGCTGGACGCTTCGGACGACATGCTGCAGAACAGTTCCGGCGTGCCTGTCTGCGAGGGCGACGAGATCAAGGTGCTGGACGACGACGGCAACGAAGTGCCGGACGGCGAGTCCGGCGAACTCGTCACGCGCGGGCCTTACACCATCCAGGGCTACTACCGTGCGCCGGAAAAGAACCTCGAAGCTTTTACCCTCGACGGTTTCTATCGCATGGGTGACATTGTGCGCAAACAGGGCCGGCACGTATTCACCGAGGGCCGGCGCAAGGACCTGATCAATCGCGGCGGCGAGAAGATCAGCTGCGAGGAGGTCGAGAACCTGATCTTCGGCCACCCCAAAGTCAAGGCCGTGACGCTTGTGGCGATGCCCGATCCGGTGTTCGGCGAGAAGGCCTGCGCCTTCGTGATTCCGAAGGAGGGCGAGCGGATCGAGTTCGACGAACTGATCGCCTTCCTGCGCCAGCAGAAGATCGCCAGCTTCAAGCTGCCGGAGCGCCTCGAAGTGGTCAGCGAATTTCCCCTGAGCCCGGTGGGCAAGATCCTCAAGCGCCAACTGCGTGAAACGATCGCGGCCCGGATAGAGCGCGAAACGGCGGACTCGAAGGCATGAAGATCCGCATCATCGGCGGCGGCCCCGGCGGCCTCTATTTCGCTTCACTGATGAAACGTGAAGACCCGACGCACGACATCGTGGTTTATGAGCGCGGGCCGCGCGACGCAACCTGGGGCTTTGGCGTGGTCTTCTCCGACCGCGCCCTGGAGTTTCTGCGCGGCGACGATGAGGCCATGTACCGGCTGCTGACGCCATTGATGGAGACCTGGCCCGACCTCACCATCGTTCATAACGACACCCGCATTCCGATCGCCGGCAACGGCTTCGCCGCCATTGGCCGGCTGGAACTGCTGAGCCAGCTTTACGCCCATGTCGAGGCCTTGGGTGTGAAGATTCAGTTCGACAGCGAGATCGCCTCGCTGGGTGACGCCGAGCGGATGGGCGGGGCGGACCTCATCGTTGCCGCCAATGGAGCCTTTTCCTGGGTGCGCAACGAAAACGAGGACAAGTTCGGCACCGAAACCGACCTGCGCTCCAACCGTTTCATCTGGTACGGCACCAGCAAGGTTTTCGACAGCCTGTCGCTGACCTTCCGCGGCACCGGGAACGGCGTGTTCTGCGCCCATCACTACCGGTACAGCCCGCGCATGAGTACCTTCCTGGTGGAGGTCACCGATGCCACCTGGCAGCGTGCTGGGTTTGCGGACATGAGCGAGGAGGAGGCGATCCGCCATTGCGAGCGCGTGTTCGCGCCGGATCTGGACGGCCATCCGCTACTCTCCAACAAGTCCTTCTGGCGCCAGTTCCCGGCGATCTCGAACCGGCTGTGGAGCTTTGGCAACGTAGTGTTGATGGGTGACGCGCTGCGCACGGCGCATTTTTCCATCGGTTCCGGCACCCGGCTGGCCATGGAAGATGCCATCGCACTGTCGAAGGCGTTGCGCGACACCGGCAGCCTGCGCGAGGCCCTGGCGCTCTACCAGGAACGCCGCCTGCCGCCGATGAAGAAGATCCTCGACGCAGCCAATACAAGCATCCGCTGGTACGAGGAGATGGACCAGTTGATGTCTCTGAGCCCGGTCGATTTCGCCTACAGCTACATGACCCGCACCGGGCGCGTGGACCACGCTGAAGTGCGCCGCCGCGACCCGGCGCTGGCTCGTGCCTACGGGGCGAATCACCCCG
>JBIJDI010000028.1:0-13045 GCA_044344235.1 Sulfuritalea sp.
GGGCTTGGGCGCCAGCTTCTTCAGTGCCAGCATCAGCGCCAGCGCGAATATGGACATGGCCAGGGTGGGCAGGTGGGTCAGCGAGATGTGGCCGAGCATCTCCCAGATGTCCATGAGGAAGGAGTCGCTGCGGCCCTTGGGAATGCCCAGCAGCATGTCGAGCTGCGACAGCGCGATGATGATGGCCGCGGCGTTCATGAAGCCGAGGATCACCGGATGTGACACGAAGTTGACGATGGTGCCCAGGCTGAGTGCGCCGAGGGCGAGCTGGATGACGCCGACCATCAATGTAAGCAGCAGGGCGAGGCCGATGTAGTCGTCGGTGAACGGTACCGCCAGCGGGGTGATGGCAGCCGCGGTCATCAGTGAGACGATGGCGACAGGGCCAGTGAGCAGCTGCCGCGAAGAACCCCACAGGGCGCCCAGGATGGCCGGGATGAAGGCGGTGTACAAGCCGAAATAGATAGGCAAGCCCGAGAGCTGCGCGTAGGCCATCGCTTTCGGCACCAGCACCAGCGCACCGGTGATGCCGGCCATCAGGTCGCCGCGCAGGACCAGGGAACTGATCGGGAACCAGACCAGGAAGGGGAAAAGGCGTAGCAGCCACCGGTTCGAAATCATGACATCGGCTTGACGGTCGAAAGTTAAATATTCGGAGCCCAAAAAGGTCGCGCAGAATCCGGTCCCTGTGATGTGGGGTACAGGAGCAACCGCGCAAACAACAACATGAACAGTGGCGACATTCTACGTAGCCCATCCGGTCGTCAGGCCAGCAGGGCGTTATGCAGACATTACGTGCGTCTATTATGCTCGGATCGAAAAAGCTCGATAATGATCCGTTGTTGTGGGCGACCGTGGCTGCACTCGGGTCTCCACTGTATAAATACCATCCGTTATGAACTGACGCCATGACTTTTTCGCTGAAGAAGTTCTTTCCCTTTCTCGCCTGGTTCCCGCTGCGTGGCGATGCGCTCAAGGCCGACTTCCTTGCCGGCCTGACGGTGGCCCTGGTACTCGTGCCGCAGTCGATGGCCTATGCCCAACTCGCGGGCCTGCCGCCCTACTACGGCCTCTATGCGGCTTTCCTGCCCGTCATGGTCGCTGCGATGTGGGGCTCGTCCAACCAGCTTGGCACCGGGCCGGTGGCGGTGGCTTCGCTGCTGACCGCCTCGTCGCTGGCACCACTCGCGGCAGCGGGTTCGGATCAGTTCATCGCGCTGGCCATCATGTTGGCGCTGCTGGTCGGCATCGTGCAGTTGTCTTTGGGCCTGTTCAAGCTTGGGGTGGTGGTGAACTTTCTGTCGCACCCGGTCATCGTCGGCTTCACCAATGCGGCGGCGATAATCATCGGTCTGTCCCAGGTCAACAAGTTGATCGGCGTGCCCATGGGCCGCTCCGAGCATTTCATCAATGACATCTGGGGCGTGGTGCAGCAGGTCGGCGACACCCATCTGCCGACCCTGGCCATGGGCGCGGTGGCGATTGTCATCATGGTCGTCATACGCAAGAAGGCACCGAAGTTGCCGGGCGTGCTGATCGCGGTAGTTGTGACCACCATCGCCGCGTGGCTGCTGCATTTCGAGACCAACGCCGGTGGCCGCATCGAGAATATCGCCGATGTCGAGCTCAAGACTTTGGTCGAACGCGTGGGCGATGTCGGGCGCCGCCTTGATTTTGCCAACCAGGAACTCGCCAGGAAGTCGGTCGAGGCCAAGACCGTGCACAAGGTCGAGGGCGACATGAACCCGCATGCCGTGACGCTCGACGCCATCGTGGACATGAATCGTATCGCGGTGCAGATGATGGACCAGGAGTCCGCCGATCTGCGAAAGCAGCTGCGCGCGATGCGTGTCGTGCGCGTAGGCGACGACCAGGGACAAACGGTAGCGCTTTACCGCGAAGGCAAGGCGCCGGCGGAGGCGAAACTCGATAGTGCCGTCTACCGCATTCGCGGTGTCAAGGGAGATGACTTCAAGCTGATTGGCGGCGGCGAGGTGGTCGGCAAGATTCCCGAAGGTTTGCCCTCGATCGGGCTACCGAAAATGTCCTGGGACATGCTGGGTTCGCTATTGTCGGCGGCCATCGTCATTTCTCTGGTGGGCTTCATGGAAGCCATTTCCATCGCCAAGGCCATCGCCGCCAAAACCAAGCAGAAGATCGATCCGAATCAGGAGCTGATCGGTCAAGGCCTGGCGAACATCGTCGGCAGCCTGACCCAGGCCTTTCCGGTCTCCGGTTCGTTCTCGCGTTCGGCGGTCAATATCAATGCAGGAGCGAAGACCGGCATGTCTTCGGTCATCACCGGCGTCCTCGTGGTGCTGACCCTGCTGTTCCTGACGCCGCTGCTGTATCACCTGCCGCAGGCCGTGCTGGCGGCCATTATCATCATGGCGGTGATCGGCCTGGTCAATTTTGGTGCCGTGAAGCATGCGTGGGAAGCCAATCGCCACGACGGCATTGCGGCGCTCGTAACGTTTGTCGCTACCCTGGCCGCAGCACCCCATCTGGACAAGGGCATCATGATCGGCGCCGGGCTGGCCATCCTGCTCTACCTTTATCGCACCATGACGCCGCGCGTGGCCATTCTCGGCCGTCATGCCGACGGCAGCCTGCGCGATGCTTCTGTCAACAACCTGCCGGCCTCCGATCTGGTGACGGCAGTGCGCTTCGACGGGAGCCTGTATTTTGCCAACGTCTCCTTTTTCGAGGATGCCATCCTCGAAGCCGTGGCGGCCAACCCGAAGGCGCCCTACCTGCTGGTGGTCGGCAACGGCATCAACGAACTCGATGCTTCGGGAGAAGAAGTCATGCACCATCTGGTCGAGCGCCTGCGCGGCAACGGCGTCACGGTGGTGTTCTCGGGCCTGAAGAGGCAGGTGATCGATGTCATGCGGGCGACCGGCCTGTTGGACGCCATTTCGCCGCAGCACATCTTCGCCACCGCCGACATGGCGCTGGAAGCAATCCATGCTTGGGCCGCCGAACATGGCCAGGAACATGTCGTCAGCCCGTTGCGGTCACTGCCGGCGAAGCGCTTTGGCTGACGTCTTGGCCAACCCGGTGCCGCTTTCCGCTCGACGCCGCGCAAGCCGGCGAAAGCAAGAGTCGGCGCTGGCGGAACGGCGGCGCGGGATCAAGGCCCGCTGATAGAATCTGCACTAGTCCCACACTCAACATGACCAGCCTCCTGCCCATCGACGCCCTGCTGATTGCCGCCTGCGCCTGGCTGGCCATCGGGCTGCTGGGACTGGTGGCGCCACGCAACACACGCTTCATCAGCAAGGTCCTGTTTCCGTTCGGCGCTCTGATTGGCATGCTGGTGGGCCTGGTCGGTCTGACTTCGCTCGGCGGGCAGACGCAGACTGCCGTGCTGGCCATCGGACTGCCCGATCTGCCCTTCCATCTGCGGCTGGACAGCCTTTCCGCCGTGTTCGCAATGTTGCTGGGCTTTGTCTCGGTCGGCATTTCGATCTTTGCCGCCGGCTATTTCAGAAAAGGCGAAGGCACTGCGCCGGGGCTGCTCTGTCTTGAATACCACGTCTTCCTCGCCAGCATGCTGATGGTGCTGCTGGCCGACGACGCCTATGCCTTCATGGTGGCGTGGGAGACCATGGCGCTGTCATCCTTCTTCCTCGTCACCACCGATCATCGCCACGAGGAGATCCGCCGCGCAGGCTTCCTGTATCTGCTGATCGCCCACATCGGTGCCATAGGCATCCTGCTGTGCTTTGGCGTAATGACCGGCGGCGCCGGCGACTACAGCTTCGCCGGAATGCGTGCCCAGCAACTGGCGCCGTTCTGGGGTTCGGCCGCCTTCCTGCTGGCGCTGGCCGGCTTCGGCGCCAAGGCCGGCCTGGTGCCGCTCCATGTCTGGCTGCCGGAGGCGCATCCGGCTGCGCCTTCGCCGGTGTCGGCGATGATGAGCGGTGTGATGCTGAAGACCGCCATCTACGGCCTGTTGCGCGTGAGCTTCGACCTGCTGCATACGACCTTGTGGTGGTGGGGCGTGGTGGCGCTGACGGTGGGTCTCGTGACGGCGCTGTTCGGCGTGCTCTACAGTACGGTACAAAACGACATGAAGCGGCTGCTGGCCTATTCCTCGATCGAGAACATCGGATTGATTGCCGTCGGTATCGGCCTGACCCTGATTTTTCATGCCTACCGCATGGAAGCGCTGGCGGCGCTGGCGCTGACGGCCGTGCTCTACCACTGTCTGGCGCATGCCGCCTTCAAGAGCCTGCTGTTCCTCTGTACCGGCTCGGTGCTGCACGCGACGAAGGAGCGCAGCCTGGGCAAGCTTGGCGGCCTGATCCATCGCATGCCATGGGTGGCCTGGCTGGCGCTGGTCGGGGTGATTGCCAGTGCCGGGTTGCCGCCACTTTCGGGTTTTGTTTCGGAGTGGCTGCTGCTGCAAAGCTTTCTCTTCTCGCCGGGCCTGCCGCACCCCTGGCTCAACATGGTGGTGCCGGTGGCGGCGGCGCTGGTGGTTCTCGTCGCGGCGCTGGCCGGCTTCGCCATGGTCAAGTTCTACGGCATCATCTTCCTCGGCCAGATGCGCGAACCCGGGCTCAAGGATGCTCACGATGCCGGTCCGTGGGAGAAATTCGGCCTGGTCTGGCTGGCGCTCATCACGCTGTTGCTGGGCATCTTTCCGTCGACGGTGATCTCGCGCATCGATGCCGTCACGCGCCAGATGCTCGGCACCGGACTCGCCGACAAGCTGAACGAACAGGGCTGGTGGATGCTGGCGCCGATTTCGCCGGAACGGGCGAGTTACGAGCCGGTGATCTTTCTCGCCACCATTGCCGCCACGTTGCTGCTGGGGCGCTGGCTGGTGCGCCATCTTTATCATGGGCGCGTGCGCCGCACGTCGGCCTGGGATTGCGGCTACTACTTTCAGGGACCGCGGGCGCAGGACACCGCCGAGGGCTTCAGCCAGCCGATCCGGCGCATCTTCGAGCCGATGTTCCGCATGGAGCGGCATTTCCCGACCGCCCGGGACGCCAAGCCGTATTACAGCGTCAGGGTCGAGGATCATTTCTGGCACTGGCTGTACCTGCCGGTGGCCAAGGCGGCCGGCTGGGTATCGACGCTGATCGTCAGACTGCAAGGCGGGCGCATTGCGGTCTACCTGATGTACAGCTTCGTCACGCTCCTCGTGCTCCTGCTGGTGGCGCGACCATGATCAGTATCTCCGGACTCCTCGGCCAGGCCTTCGCCATCCTGCTGGCGCTGGTGCTGGCGCCGCTCTTGTCGGGCTGGGTGGGTCAGTGCCGTGCCTGGCTGCAGAGCCGCAGCGCCCCACCCCTGTTGCTGCCCTATTACATGCTGCATAAACTCTTTCGCAAGGACGTTGTCCTGGCGCATGGCGCCTCGTCGCTGTTTCGTGTCGCGCCCTTTGTGGTTTTCGGCTGCATGGTGCTGGCCTGCGCCATCATTCCCAGCTTGTCGACCGACCTGCCGCTGGCGCCGGCCGCCGATGCGCTGGCGCTGGTCGGCGTGTTCGGCCTGGCCCGCATTTTCATTTCGCTGGCGGCCATGGATGTCGGTACATCCTTCGGCAGTCTCGGCGGCCGGCGCGAAATGCTGATCGGGTTCCTTGCCGAGCCGGCCCTGTTGATGGTCATTTTTACGCTGGCCATGACCGCCCAGTCGACTTCGGTGGCCACCATCGTCGAGACGCTGGCGCATCGCGATTTCGTCATCTATCCGAGCCTGGCGTTTGCCGGTGTCGCCTTCACTTTTGTGTCCCTCGCCGAGAACGCCCGCGTGCCGGTGGACAACCCGGCCACCCACCTCGAACTCACGATGATCCATGAAGCGATGATCCTCGAGTATTCCGGGCGCCACCTGGCACTGATCGAGTGGGCGGCAAGCCTCAAGTTGTATGCCTATTCCTGCCTCGGCCTTGCGCTGTTTTTGCCATGGGGCATCGCACCGGGGGACGATTTCCTGGCCTTGCTGGCGGCGATACCGCTGCTCGTCCTCAAGCTCGCCATTGGCGGCGCAATCCTCGCCGGAATCGAGACCGTGAACGCCAAGGTACGCATCTTCCGCGCGCCCGAATTTCTCGGCACCGCCTTCATGCTGGCGGTGCTTGGACTGCTGGTGCGCCTGCTGCTGGAAAGCAAGGTATGAACTCTGCAATTCCCTTCTCGGCACAACTGATCAACCTGTTTGCGGCGGTGATCCTGCTGTTGGCCTTCGCCATGCTGGCGCAGCGCAGGATGCTGGCGCTGATCAATCTGTTCGCCCTGCAGGGATTGGCCCTGTGCCTGGCGACGCTGGTGGCGGCAGTAACCACCGGTCAGGTTCATCTGTACTACTCGGCCGGCCTGACGCTGACGCTCAAGGTGATCCTGTTGCCCTTGATCCTTTACCGGTTGGTGCGCAAGCTCAACGTCAGGGGTGAAGTCGAGGCGCTGATCAACATTCCGACCACCATGCTGGTCGGTCTTGTCCTCGTCATGATCGCCTTCAATGTCGCGCTGCCGATCTCCGAACTGTCCCATACCATCACGCGCGGCACGCTGGGCATCGCCCTGGCCGTGGTGATGCTGGCCTTTCTGATGATGATCACGCGGCAGAAGGCCATCACCCAGGTGGTGGGTTTCCTGTCGATGGAAAACGGGCTGTTTCTCGCCGCCACCAGCGCCACCTATGGCATGCCGATGGTGGTGGAACTGGGTATCGCGCTCGACGTGCTGGTCGGCGTCATCATCCTCGGCGTGTTCTTCTTCCAGATTCGCGACCAGTTCGACAGTCTGGACATCCGCCATATGGAACGCCTGAAGGACAACTGATGGATTTCTTCATCCTCATGCTCGCCATTCCCCTCGTCAGCGGTGCGCTGCTGACGGTGGTCGGCGAGCGCGACTGGGCGCCCAATCTCAATATCATCGCCAGCCTCGGCACCTTCCTCGCCGCCGTCGGCCTGACCGCCGAGATCGTCGCCGACGGCCCGCGCTTCGCGTTCGGTGAGCAGTTCTTCATCGATTCGCTGAACGTTTTCTTCGTCGCGCTGACGGCTTTTGTCGGCTTGACCACCAGCATCTTCTCCGGTCCCTACATGAGGAACGAAGCCGAGCACGGCCGGCTCACCAAGCCTCGCCTGAGGCTCTACAAGAGCATGTACCAGCTCTTCATGTTCACCATGCTGGCGGCGCTGACCACAAACAATCTCGGCATTCTCTGGGTGGCGATGGAGGCGGCGACCCTGACCACGGTGCTGCTGGTGTCGCTCTACCGCACCCCGGCCAGCCTTGAGGCGGCGTGGAAATACTTCATCCTCTGCGGCGTCGGCATTGCCCAAGCCCTGTTCGGCACCATCCTGCTCTATTTTGCCGCCGAGCGCGTGCTGGGCGAGAGTGGCAACGCCCTGCTGTGGACACACCTGATCGACGTCAAGGCCCAGCTCGAGCCGAATATCATGGCGCTGTCCTTCATCTTCCTGCTGGTCGGTTACGGCACCAAGGTGGGATTGGCGCCGTTGCACAACTGGCTGCCCGATGCCCATGCCGAAGGGCCGACGCCGGTTTCCGCCGTGCTCTCGGGCCTGCTGCTCAACGTTGCGCTCTACGCCATCCTGCGCTGCAAGGTGCTGGCCGACGGCGCCATCCCCGGCGACTTCGCGGGCAAGCTGATGATCGGCTTCGGCCTGTTCACGCTGCTGGTCGCGGCTTTCTTCCTGTCGCGGCAGAAAGACGTCAAGCGCATGTTCGCCTACTCGTCGATCGAGCACATGGGCCTCATCACCTTCGCCTTCGGCATGGGCGGCCCGGTGGCCAATTTCGCCGGCCTGCTGCACATGACCATGCACTCTCTGACCAAGTCGGCCATCTTCTTCGCCGTCGGCCACGCCACGCAGAAGACCGGCACGCAACTGATGGAGAACATTCGCGGCCTGATCCGCATCAACCCGCTGATCGGCTGGGGGCTGATGCTGGGTACCCTGGCGATACTGGGCATGCCGCCCTTCGGCGTTTTCGCCAGCGAGTTCATGATCCTCACCCATGCCATGAAACACTACCCCTGGGCGACGCCGATATTGCTGCTGGGGCTGGGTGTGGCGTTCGCTGCCATCTTCGGCAAGGTGCAGCCGATGGTGTTCGGCGAGACCGAGGCCAAGCAACTGCCCCATGCGCCCGCCATCACACCGGTGTTCCTGCATCTGGGCATCGTGCTCATGCTCGGCCTTTACATTCCACCCTATCTGACGCGCTGGTTTCATGAAGCCGCGCGCATGCTCGGCTAACACTATGACTACCATACCCCCGTCCCCTGTCCCACGGCTGGCTTTGCACAGCCAGCCGGCTGCGGCAGCGTGGAGCAGTGCTCCACGAAACCCTGCCTTCGCCCAGAGGAAAGGGGTGACATTGGTTCAGTCGCTGCGCGCCTTCCTCGCTGATGAACTCAGGCCTCTTTGGGGCGGCCCGGCGGAGGCCTGACAATGCATCTGTGCGACGACAACCGCATTGATTTCTCGCCGCAGAACGGAGCAGGCGCTCCGGTCTGGCGCGGACAGGTGCCTAGCGGCTATGCCCTGAAGAATTTCGCCACGTCGGCGCAGCGGGCCGGCGCCCGCCTGACGGCGATCTGGGGTAGCGACGAACGCCAGCGCGGTAGCGGCTTCCGCCTGCATGTGGTGTTTGGCATCGATCAGGGTCATGCCTGGGTCAGCCTGGACCTGCCCGCCGATGCGCCGCTCTATCCCGATCTTTCCGGCATCTTCCCGGCCGCCAATCGCATGCAGCGTGCCGCCCGCGACTTGGTCGGCATTGCCACCGAAGGCGGTGACCAGCGCCCCTGGCTGCGTCATGGGGCCTGGCCGGCGGGCTGGTATCCGCTGCGCCACGATGCCGTCCACGAGGCGGGGATGGGCGCCGGCTTCGAAAACCTTCCGAGCGACTACGATTTCGTCCAGGTCGGCGGCGAAGGCGCCCACGAAATTCCGGTCGGCCCGATTCATGCAGGAATCATCGAGCCGGGCCACTTCCGGTTTTCCGTGGTGGGTGAGCGCGTACTGCGCCTGGAGCAGCGGCTGGGCTACCAGCACAAGGGCGTCGAGAAATTGTTCATCGGCGCCGACGTGCCGCACGGCGCGCGGCTGGTCGGCCGCGTCTCCGGCGATTCCACCTGCGCCTACGCCTGGGCTTATGCCGACGCGGTTGAGGCGGCGTGCCGGGTCGAGGTGCCACCACGCGCCTTGCTGTTGCGCGCGCTGATGCTGGAACGCGAGCGCGTTGCCAATCATCTGGGCGACCTCGGTGCGCTGGGCAACGATGCGGCTTTTGCCTTTGGCCTCACCCAGTTCCTGCGCCTGAAGGAAGACTGGCTGCGGCTGAACGATCAGCTGTTCGGCCACCGTTTCATGATGGATCGCATCGTTCCCGGCGGCGTCGTCGCGGATGTCGGGGCGCCGGCGCTTGCCGCCATCGTCGAGCAATGCGGCCTCATTGGCGGGGAAGTGAAGAAGCTGCGCCTGCTCTACGACGAACACGCCGGTCTGCAGGATCGCTTTGCAACTACCGGCATCATCGATGCCGGTCTGGCACGCGAACTGTCGTTGACCGGTATGGGCGCTCGCGCCAGCGGAATTCTCATCGATGGCCGCGCACATCGGCAGGGCTACACGCCGTCGCCACCCTATGCTGCGCTGGGTGTGCGTCCTGCAACCGACGAGCGCGGCGACGTGGCGGCGCGCGTTGCCGTGCGCTTCGATGAAATTGTCGAATCGCTGCGCCTGCTGCGCGAGATTGCCGTCGGCATGCCTTCCGGCGAGACGCGGGTTGAAGTCGCGCCGGTTGCCGGCGCTAGCGGCCTCGGCGTGGTTGAAGGCTGGCGTGGCGAGATCCTGGTCGGCGTCCAGTTCGACGGCGGCGGCAAGCTGGCCCGCGTCCACCCGCACGATCCATCGTGGCAGGCCTGGCCCGCGCTGGAGCACGCCGTGATGAATGACATCGTTCCCGACTTCCCGCTGATCAACAAGTCTTTCAACCTTTCCTACAGCGGAGTTGATCTGTGATTCCACTGCTCAGACACATCTTCCGCACCGGCATCCTGACCGAGCCCACGCCTGTTGCAGAAGGCGGGCCGCGACGCGAGATTGACCGGCTGCACGACGAAATCCTGCATGTGCTCGGCCGTGCGCTGACCATTCGCGAGGTCGATGCCGGTTCCTGCAACGGCTGCGAGTTGGAGATTCACGCGCTCAACAATCCCTATTACAACCTCGAAGGGCGCGGCATCAAGTTCGTCGCCAGCCCGCGCCATGCCGACATGCTGCTGGTCACCGGTCCGGTGACCAAGAACATGGAGAATGCCTTGCGCATCGCCTACGACTGCACGCCCGACCCCAAGCTGGTGGTAGCCGTGGGCGACTGCGGCTGCACTGGCGGCGTGTTCGGCGAAAGCTACGCGAGTTGCGGCGCGATCGAAAACGTGGTCGGTGTCGATCTGCGCATTCCCGGCTGCCCGCCGACGCCGCTGGCGCTGATGCAGGGCATTCTGGCGGCGGTGCGCACGTCGAAGTAATCGGGCGTGCTCGTTGCCCGCCGATGCTGAAAGTCGGCGCTTGCGCTACGGCGATTTATCGACAAGTGTTTCACGACTGAGCCGGCGCACATCGGTTTCGCCGCACAGCGCCATGGCCACTTCCATTTCCTTGCGCATCACCGACAGCATGTGGGCCACCCCCGCTTCGCCGCGGGCGGCAACGGCATAGCCCCAGGCACGGCCCAGCATGCAGGCTTTGGCACCGAGGGCGAGCGCCTTGACCACATCCAGCCCGCTGCGCACGCCGCCATCCATAAGCACCTCCAACCGGTCGCCCACCGCGTCGACAATGCGCGGCAGCGCGTCGACGCTGGCGACGACACTGTCCAGTTGTCGCCCGCCGTGGTTGGAGACGATAATGCCGTCGACACCTGACGCCGCCGCCTGACGCGCATCCTCCACGTCGAGGATTCCCTTGAGCACGATCTTGCCCGGCCAGTTTTCTCTTACCCAGGCCAGATCGTCCCAAGTGATGCGCGGATCGAACTGGCTATCGACCCAGGCCTTGAACTCCGGCAGACTGCCCGCATCGGGCACTGCCGCTGTCAGGTTGCCGAAGGTCAGGGGCTTGCCGCGGATGCCGACGTCCAGCAACCACTGCGGATGCGAGAGCAGATCCCATGCCTTGGCCAGCTTGCCGCTCGGCGACAGGCCGCCGGCCATGCCGTTGCGGACGTCGCGGTAGCGCGCACCCATCACGGCCAGGTCAACCGTCAGCACCAGCACCGGGCAACCCGCCGCATGGGCGCGAGCCATCAGGTCTTTGGCATAGCCGCGGTCGCGCATTACATAAAGCTGGTACCAGAACGGGGCCCGCGTCGCGGCGCGAACCTCCTCGATCGAGCAGATCGACACGGTCGATTCGCAAAAGGGCACGCCGACTTGCTCGGCGGCGCGCGCGGCCTGCACCTCGGCCCTGCACGCCATGACGCCGGCAAGTCCCAGCGGGGCGAGAATCAGCGGCAGGGCGAGCTCCTGGCCCAGCACACGGGTGGACAAATTCAGCTGTGAAACGTCACGCATGACGCGTTGGCGCAGATGCAGGCGCTGGAAGGCCTGCTGATTGTCGGCTGCGGTCAGTTCGTCATACGCGGCGCCGTCGAGGTAATCAAACAGGTGTCGCGGCAGACGCTTGCGCGCCAGTTCCCGGTAGTCGCCCGCCGTGGCGGGAGCCAGACCGAGCCCCTCGGTTTCACTAGTCATGAATCATCTCCCAAGCCCTGAACGCATCTTACAGGGAGCGCAGGGCAATCCAACTCCTGCGCAGGTCGCCGCAAGTGCAGCGGGGGTACTGTCGGGACCGCACTGTGCTTGCCGTGCGTGCTTGCGTAAAACTCCGCTACCATGGGAACATTCTTCCAATCAACAATCCGAGTTGTTCGGTACAGGGACACCGGCATGACGCTTACCGACAAGGGTGCCAGGGAACAGCTGTTGCGCGAGCAGCAGCTGATTTTCGAGCGGGCCCAGATTGGTATCGTGGTAATGAGGGACCGCGTCATCCAGCGCTGCAATCCGCGCTTCGAGGAGATTCTCGGCTACGGGCCGGGCGAACTGATCGGCAAATCAAGCCGGGTCTACTATCCCAGCGATGACGCATGGGGCGAGATGGGCCGTCGCGCCTACTCGTCGGTTGCCGAAACCGGAAGTTTCACCGGCGAAGACATCTATCAGCGGCGCGACGGGCGCCTGATCTGGGTCAACGTCACGGGCAGCTTCATCAATCCGGACGACCCGGATGAAGGCTACGTCTGGCTTTACGATGACGTGACCGAAAAGCGCCGGACCGAGGACGCGCTGAAGGCGCTGTTGCGCGAGCAGACGCTGATTTTCGAGCGCGCGCAGATCGGCATCGGGGTGCTGCAAAACAGGGTCATAAAGCGCTGCAACAGACGCCTGGAAGATATTTTCGGTTACGAGCCGGGCGAACTGCTGGGCAAACCGACGCGAATTCTTTTTTCTGGCGACGAGGCATGGGAAGCCTTGGGGCGGCGCGGCTATACCGCGATGGCCGAAAGCGGGGAATTCAGAGCCGAACAGGAGTACCGGCGCAAGGACGGCAGCGTGGTCTGGTGCCAGTTTTCCATTCGGTCGATCAATCCGGATCATCTGGAAGAGGGTGATCTCGTTCTGTTCGACGACGTTACCGGGAAACGGCAGGCCGAGGAAGCTCTGGAGTCGCTGCTGCGCGAGCAGACGCTGATTTTTGATCGTGCGCAGATCGGCATCATTGTGCTGCGCAATCGCGCCATTCAGCGCTGCAATCGTCGCTTCGAGGAAATCTTCGGCTATGGCCCGGGCGAAGTGATCGGCAAATCGACCCGGATCTACTTTCCCAGCGACGAGGCATGGGATGAAATGGGACGCCGCGCCTATACGATGCTTTCCGAAACAGGAAACTTCACCGGTGAGGGCGAGTATCGTCGCAAGGACGGAAGCGTCGTCTGGTGCCATATTTCGGGCCGCCCGATCAATCCGGAGAAGCCGGAAC